>CASFKT010000016.1 GCA_949295195.1 uncultured bacterium
GGAAAGGTGCGGGAGTCGGAGGAGATCCTGGCCGCCTACGACCAGGTGACCCGGGAGGAGCTGCGCCGGCTGGCGGAGCGGATCTTCCCCTTTGTGGGGGCTTCCCTGTCCGCTGTGGGACGGGTGCGCCCGGCGGCGGAGTACCGGGGGTGGCTGGAGCAGGGAATTTAACCGGAAAAGCCAAAACAGGTGGTATAGACTATGTGGGTCTATACCACCTGTTTTCGTTTTGAGTGTTTTCTCAAAGCCGGAGAGAGAAGTCAGCGCCCCGCCGCCCGGTCCTGCTGGATGAGGAGCTTCAGGGCCTCCACCCCCACCTGGATGGCGGCAGAGGTGTCGTGGGACTCCTTCTGGTCCAGCCCCTCCTTCTCCCGCTCCTGGTTCCAGATCACATGGAACACCGAGCCGCACCGTACGCCCCTGGCGGCGGCCACGGTAAAGAGGGCGGCCGACTCCATCTCGCTGGCCAGCACCCCCAGCCGCTTCCAGGCCTCCCACTTGGTCTCCAGCTCATAGGACACCGGCATCCGGCCGGGGCTGTGCTGGCCGTAGAAGGAGTCTTTGCACTGGACCACCCCGGCCTTCCAGGGCTTGCCCAGGTTCTGGGCCGCCTGGGTCAGGGCGGCGAGCACCTGGTAGTGGGGCACCGCCGGAAACTCGATGGGGGCGTACTCCCGGCTGGTTCCCTCCATGCGGACGGCCCCGGTGGCCACCACCACGTCCCCGCTCTGGACCTCCAGATGGATGCCGCCGCAGGTGCCCACCCGCACAAAGGTGTCCGCCCCCAGATTGCACAGCTCCTCCATGGCGATGGCCGCCGAGGGGCCGCCGATGCCGGTGGACACCACGCTCACCGGCTCGCCCAGGAGGGTGCCGGTGTAGGTGACGTACTCCCGGTTGGTCTGAATGTGCACCGGGTTGTCGAAGTATTTGGCGATCTCCCCGCACCGCCCCGGGTCTCCCGGGAGGATGCAGTACCGGCCCACCTGGCCGGGGAGACACTGGATATGAAACTGAAGCTCACGCGCCTGCATAGGACCTGCCTCCTTTGTTCCGGCGGGCGCCGCGGCCCGCCTGCTGTGGTTCCATTATACGGTGGGGGACGGCGGGCCGTCAAGGCGGGCGGGGGGGAGAGGGGCGGCAAAGTTTTGCTGCCTTTTTTCAATTACAGATTGCTTTTTCCGCAAAAAGAGGATATGATACTTAACACGAATTTTACACCGTGCGGGTGGGAGGGCAAACATGATGAAGTTTCAAGTCGTCAGCGACAGCTCCTGTGACCTGGGGCGGGAGCGGGCGGAGAAGCTGGGGGTCACCTTGGTCTCCTACTATGTCTCCATGGATGGGAAGAACTATTACCGGGAGGAGCGGGACATCACCGCCCAGGAGTTTTACCGGCAGATGGCGGAGCACCCCGGGGTGTTTCCCCGGACCTCCATGCCCACCATCGAGGACTATCTGGACGCCTTCCGGCCCATCGCGGCGCGGGGAGAGGGTGTGCTGTGCATCTGCCTCAACGAGCCTTTCAGCGGGTCCATCCAGTGCGCCCGGAACGCCCGGGAGGTGCTGCTGGAGGAATTTCCCCAGGCGCAGGTCCGGGTGCTGGACGCCCAACTGGCCACGGTGCTCCAGGGGCTGCTGGTCCTGGAGGCGGCCCGGCTGCGGGACGCGGGCTGCTCCCTGGAGGCGGCGGCTGGAATTTTGGAGCGGACCAAGACAACAGGACGTATTTTCTTCACCACAAATGACCTGGAGTATCTGCGCCACGGGGGGCGGATCGGCAAGGCGGCCGCTGCCACCGGGAGCCTGCTGCGGGTAAAGCCCCTGATCGGGTACGAGGGGGACGGTCTGGTGACCGACGGCATCGTCCCCGGGCGGAAGAACTCCCTGAACCGGGTGATGGAGCTGTTCTACCGCTATCTGGCCCGGCGGGAGATCGACCTGAACGACTACTACCTGGCCACCGGCTACGGCCTGGACCGGGAGGAGTATCAGGACTTTACCCGCCGCCTGCTGGCCGGGTTGGAGGAGCGGGGCTATCCGGCCCGGCTGGTGGGGGAGTTCCACATCGGGGTGACCATCGGGGTGCACACCGGCCCCACTCCCATCGGCGTGGGCATCCTGAAAAAGGAGACGGCCTTCCCTGGCGGAGCGCCGGCCCCGGAAAATTAAAAAAAGACGCGCCGCCGGAAAACTTTTTTTCCCGGCGGCGCGTCTTATTGATGTAGGGTGGCTTTTTCGGAGCGGAACCGCCCGTTCCGGCACAGGCCGGCCTCCTCCTGCGGAACTGGAGAAAGGTGGGTTTTTGTTACAAAATTGTTGCTTGCCATTTTTCAGAAACATGGTATGCTGGTTCCAGGAGGCGGATCACATGGACTATGACGCCCTGTTGAATATGGGGACCGAGCTGGGCTATCAGCTGATGTACAGCGGGGCGGAGATCTACCGGGTGGAGGAGTCCGTCCGGCGCCTGCTCACAGCCTACGGGCTTCAGCCCCAGGTATTTGCCATTCCAAACTGTCTGATCGTCAGTTTCAATACCCCCACAGGGCATCCCATTACCCAGATGCGCCGGATTCCGGCCCACGGCACGGACATCGAACTGCTGGAGCGGTGCAACGACCTGTGCAGGCGGCTGTGCCAGGAGGTCCCGCCGCTGGAGGAGGCCAAGGCCCAGGTGGACGCCCTGGAGAAGGAGCGCCACCTCTACCCCGGGTGGGTGTTCCTGCTGGGATATGCGGCGGCGTCCGGCTTTTTCGCCGCGTTTTTCGGCGGAGATCTGCTGGACAGCCTGTACGCCGGAGTCTGCGGCCTGGCGGTGGGCGTCTGGATGCTGTATGTGGGCGGACGGCTGGGCTTCAACGGCTTCATTCAGACCCTGTTCGGAGCGGCCATCGCGTCCCTGGTGGCGCTGGCGCTGGTGAACCTGACCCCACAGCAGAATCTGGACGCCATTACCATCGGCACCCTGATGGTTTTGGTGCCGGGACGCGCCCTCACCAACGCCATGTGGGAGATCATGGCCGGGGACATTATCTCCGGGGTGAACCGGACGGCGGAGGCGCTCCTCACCGCGGCGGCCATTGCGCTGGGCGTAGTGGTGGCCCTGGCCGTTGGACAGTAGGGGGGCGGACATGATACAGGAATTTTTCTTTCCCTGCCTCTGGGCCTTTCTGGCCAGCGTGGCCTTTGGACTGGTGTATAACATCCATGGAGGCGGAATTCTCATCTGCGGCTTGGGAGGCGCCCTGGGGTGGTTTGTGTACCTGGCCGTTCAGCTGCTCCCGATAGGCAGCATACCGGCCGCCTTCGCTGCGGCGGCGGCCATCGCGGTCTTTTCCGAGTGCATGGCCCGGCTGCGCCGCTGCCCGGTCACCGGCTATCTGCAGGTGGCCCTGCTCCCCCTGGTGCCCGGATCGGGCATCTACTACGCCATGCGCCACTGTGTGGCGGGGGAGACTCAGCTGTTTTTATCCACCCTGCTCAATACCTTCGGCATGGCTGCCTCCCTGGCGGTGGGCGCCATGCTGGCCTCGACGGTGCTGCGCATCGTGCTGCCCCACCTTCCCCAGAGGCATAAAAAAACTTAGAGATACAATCTGGAGGAAATTTGTTGCTATGATGTTGTTTTCCAGACGCCGGCTGCTGGCCGGCCTGCTTCTCAGCGCGGTTCTTTTGTCCGGCTGCGCGCCAAAATCTGCCGTTTCGTCCGGGAGCGAGAGCGGAAGCGGCGGTTCGTCCAGCACCTCCGCCCCGGCGGGGGATGTGTCCCAGACGCCGGAGCCCCAGCCGGAGGGGAGCGGCTCCTCCTCTGAGACCGGCTCCGACACCTCCCAGGTCCAGACTCCGGAGGGGGACGGGAGCGCCGGAGACTCCCAGCCGGCCAATGCCGGAAAGACGGTTCCCGCCGGGGGAGAGACCCAGCCGGTGAGCGGCTCGGCCTCTCTGTCCGGCTATGACTTCTCTCAGCCCTGCCCCGAGAGCCCGGCGGTGGATAACTCCTATTTTGAAGACGCCGCCTTCATCGGCGACTCCCGTACCGACGGCTTTCTGCTGTACAGCGGCATTGGATGTGGGGAGAACCTCACCTCCAACGGCCTGTCCATCTTCAAGCTGGCGGAGAAGAAGGCTCTGACCATCGACGGACAGAAGTACACCCTGCTGGAGGCCCTGCGAGCTGGGGTACAACAACGACAAGGGCTTCTATAACGCCTACTGCAATGCCATCGACGCCATTCGGGCCTGTCAGCCCAACGCGGTCATCTACATCCAGGGACTCATCCCCCTGAACGAGGACGTGATCGCCGCCACCGGCGGGTCCAGCTATCTGACCAACGAGCATCTGCGGGTCTACAACGATCTGATGCAGCAGGCGGCCCAGGAGAAACAGGTGGTGTTCCTGGACCTGGAGCCGGAGTTCACCGGCCCCGACGGACAGCTGCCCGCGGACGCCAGCAACGACGGAGTCCATCTGAAAAAGGCCTACTGTCAGGCCTGGCTGGAGTATCTGAAGACCCACACCGTCTCGTTTGAGACGCTGTATCCCGCTCAGGAGGCGCAGGTATGAGAAAGAAAATGCTCGGTTTGACCGCTGCAGCGGTCTGTCTGGCTATGCTGGCCGGATGCGGTGCCGGCGGCGGGGAGACGGCCCAGCCCTATACCAAGGAGCAGGCCCAGAAAATTCTGGACAGCGGAATTTTCACCTATACCCTGGACGAGTACGATTACTCCATGGCCTGGGACATCTACGGCCTGGAGAGCGCGGGCCTGTCCCAGGATCAGCTGGTGGACGGCTCCCTGTGGAACTCCTCTGGGGCGGACTGTGAGCAGTTGGCCCTGCTGATCTTCTCCGACGCCGGCGGGGCCGAAGCCGCCGTGGGGGCGATGGAGACCTACCTTCAGAACCAGATCGACAGCAACCGGGACTACCGCCCGGCAGAGGTCCCCAAGCTGGAGGACCCCTTCCTCCAGCAGGCCGGGGAGACCGTGCTGCTGGTGGTGTCCCCCGACACCCAGGCCGTGAAGGACCTCTTAGGCTGAGAGGTAGAAAAGGTGCGGAAAACCGCCTGTTTCCTTTGGAAACAGGCGGTTTTGCTGTTTGTGTGGGGAAGCGGGCGGCCACATGGGGCCGCCTATGCGAAAATGCAAAAACCTATCCGGTGGACATCGTAGGGGCCGGCCCGTGTTCCGGGCGACCGCAAGGGTCGCCCCTACGGCTTTACGGGAGCCTTGCCTGAAATTTGGCGGGCGGGTGAGGACACCCGCCCCTACGGTGGATACAGAAGCCGCCCCCCTCCTTTCGTAGGGGCCGGACACTGGCCGGCCCGCAGATGTACGCGGCGCGTCCAGGAGGCCGCGCCCTACAACCCAGCACCAGCTACCATCTGCTCGGTAAATCCAGGCACAGGGGTGAAACCGCACCAACTGTAATTTTGGGAAAGCCAGGGCCCAGTGGCGAAACTCCCCCTAATCAATAATCAAAAAACGTCAGCTGCCGGTCTCCATACCCCCGGGTGGCCGCCGAGACAATATGGGGCATCTGATACAGAAGCCCCCTTTCCCGGCACCGGGCGGTAAAGACCTCCCACAGCTCCCGGGCCCGGGGGGAGGGGCAGCGGTACCGGTCCCCGTACCGGGCCAGGTACCGCCGGGACAGATGTTCCCTCGGAAACGCCCGGTCCAGCTCCCGGAGAAAATACTCCCGCTGGCCCTGGCGCATGGTCACCCCGAAGCCGGAGTAAATGAATTTGGCCCCCGCGTCCGCCGAGCGGTCCACCACCGAGAGCACCTGTTCCGGCCGGTCCTCCAGAAAGGGGAGCACCGGCATGAGGAGCACCCCGCAGAAAAGCCCCGCCCCGGCCAGCTTCCGGACAGCTTCCAGCCGCCGGGCGGGGGAGGGGGCCCGGGGTTCCACTTTGGCGGCCAGCTCCTCGTCCACAGTGGTGACGGTAATTTTGCAGATCACCGGGGAGTGGGCCTGGATGGACTGATAGAGATCAATGTCCCGGACGATGAGGTCGCTCTTGGTGTCCACCGCCACCCCGCAGTCATAGGCGTCGATGAGCTCCAGGGCGTGGCGGGTGAGGAGAAGCTCCTCCTCGAAGGGGTTGTAGGGGTCGCTCATGGCCCCCATGCCAATGAAGGCGGGCCGGACCTTCCGGGCCAGCTCGTCCCGGAGGATGCGCAGGGCGTCCGCCTTGGCGGTGACATGGTCAAAGTCCGGGTTGCGGTAGCAGTCGCTGCGGCTGTCGCAGTACAGACAGCCGTGGCAGCACCCCCGGTACAGGTTCACCGTGTGGTCGGTGCCGAACCAGGCGGTGGATTTGCTGCGGATGAGGATGTGTTTGGCGGGGATGTAGTCCATGGTAAGCGCCTCCCCCAGTGCGTCGTTGTGACTCCATCCTATCAGCTCCGGGGGCGGCTGTCAACGGGATTTGGAACATCTGTTTGACTTTTGTACACGGGCACCGTATACTGGAACCGAGAGGAGGGAGCGGGCATGGAGCGGATCATTTTTCACTGCGATTTAAACAGCTTTTACGCCTCGGTGGAGCTTCTGGACCACCCGGAGCTGCGCCACCTGCCGGTGGCGGTGTGCGGCGACCCGGAGAGCCGCCACGGCATCATTCTGGCCAAAAACGAGCCGGCCAAAAAATTTCAGGTCAAGACGGCGGAGACCATCTGGCAGGCCAAGCGGAAGTGCCCCGATCTGGTGCTCCTCCCCGCCCACCACAGCGTGTACCGGGACTACTCCAAAAAGATCAACCGCATGTACCAGGACTACACCGACCTGGTGGAGCCCTTCGGCATCGACGAGAGCTGGCTGGACGTGTCGGGCACCCTCCACCTGTTCGGGGGGGACCCCATGGCCCTGGCCGACGAGATCCGCCGCCGGATGCGCCAGGAGTTCGGCCTGACCATCTCGGTGGGCATCTCCTTCAACAAGATTTTCGCCAAGCTGGGCAGCGACTACAAAAAACCGGACGCCACCACCTGGATCAGCCGGGACAACTACCAGCAGCTGGTGTGGCCCCTGCCGGTGACCGACCTGCTGTACGTGGGCCGGTCGGCGGCGGAGACCCTGGAGCGGGTGGGGGTGCGCACCATCGGGGACCTGGCCCGGTTTGACCGGGAGCGGCTGTTCCGCCTGCTGGGCAAGCAGGGGAGCCAGCTCCACGACTACGCCTGCGGCCTGGACCGGTCCCCGGTGGCCCCGGCGGGGCAGTACACGCCCCCCAAGTCGGTGGGCAACGGCAACACCTTTGCCCGCAATCTGCAAGGCCGGGCAGAGATCCAGGCGGGGATCGTCCAGCTGTCCGACCAGGTGGGGGCCCGCCTGCGGCGGCACCGCATGAAGTGCACCGGGGTGGCCCTCCAGATCCGGGACCCGGACTTCCGGGACATCAGCCGCCAGAAGCGGTTGGAGGTCCCCACCTGCCTGGGCCGGGAGATCGCCCGGGAGGCCATGGAGCTGGCCGACGGGTGCTGGAATATGCAGAAGCCGGTGCGGGCCCTGACCGTCACCGCCATCTACCTGATCCCCGAGGACCAGGCCGCCGTACAGCAGACCCTGTTCGGGGACCAGGGGGCGGAGCAGCGGGAGCGGCTGGAGAAGCTGGCCCACGCCATGGACGCCATCCGGGACAAGTACGGCAAGGGGGCCATCGGCCTGGCCTCCTCACCCAAGGAGACCCGGGAACGCCACGCCCCGCCGCCGGGAGGAAACCGGGAGGAGTGAGGAATGCAGAATGCAGAAATGCAGAATGCAGAATGGGCGTACAAAGCGGGAAGGCAATCACGAATTGACAGGATGCAGCCCGGATGCGGTTGAGCTTGAAAGCGTGGTATAAGGGGACATGAGAGAGATGGACTGGAAAGAAAGTCTGAGTAACATTTTTGACTTTGAAGAAACGGAAAAGATGGGACTTAGGAAAGGCATTGTATTCTATTTTAATGATTGGATTGATGAAAAAACCATTTCTATATTGGAGGGAATTGTAGAGCGGTTTCTTTTTCTGACACAGGCGCAATTTACAAAGAAATGCAACGGGGGCAGCGACGTTTATGTCAATCGGAGAAAGATTCGCGGCGGGTGGAAAAAAGTTTTTCATCAATCATTGGACAATTTTGATGACACAAATATTTTGATATTAGATAACTGCACGCCCCAGCAGCTGCAGACAGTTTATACCCGGATTATGCCAACAAATTATAGGGTTCCGTCCAGGAATTATTTTGTGTACAGCTATCTCTATTTTCAATGCCCGCTGGATATAGAATGGTCAGCGGTCTATCAATTTATGGAGTATGTCAACAGCAAACTGACGATTCATTACGCCAGCGCGGGATATGAGATGGCGTTCAATGCTCTTTGCCCGAAAAGTGATGGGTACGGCGTGAGAGCCCTGAAGCAGCTAAACTATGTAAACAGCGAATATACAGAATGGGACGGACTTTGTTTAAGTACGCGTTTTGGTGTTCCATGCCCCAATTTTATACAAGTCCTATATCCAGGATTGATGGAAAAAATAGGTCCTGAAATCCCCAAGGAACTACATCCAAAATTAGTAAATTCCAATCTTTTTCTTGATATACTGGACCGGGAGTCTGAAAAAATGGTTGAGCCGGCCTTGGAACAGGTAAAAGCCCGGTATCAAAAATTGTATTGTCTGCTGAAACCGGTCCTTGTGTCGCCTGAGCGATCTATATTTATGAAAAAGGAGGACTGGGAGAAGCGTCTAAAACGGTTTGAAGAAATCGGATCATGGAGAATCTAGTTCCGAAAATCAAGGCGGTATGTCTGTCCTCGAATAGAAGCAGGGAACGTACGGTCTGTACATTGAGGCCGCCAGCGACGGCAGAACGATCAGTGGAAACGTCGCTGCGGCGCAGTACCGCACCAATCCTGACTGAGCAGAAAAAACAAGGCAGATTGGACGATCGCATAATCCCATGGGAGGATTTCATACAGTGGGCATGAGGTGAGTTCTCATGCCCGCTTCTTTTTCCACATTTTTGGTTCAGGCGGTGGAAAATCCCGCCCTGGCTCTGTCGGCCCTCCTCACCCTGGGGGTACTGCTGGTGAACGGCTGGACGGACGCCCCCAACGCCATCGCTGGGGCGGTGGTGACGGGGGCGCTGTCCTTCCGCCGGGCGGTGCTCCTGGCGGCGGTGTGCAATTTTCTGGGGGTGCTGTGCGTCACGTCGGTGTACCCCTCGGTGGCGGAGACGGTGTACTCCATCGCCTTCTTCGGGGGCGGGCCGGAGGCGGCCTCCCTGGCCCTGTGCGCCGCCATGGGGGCGGTGGTGCTCTGGGCGGCGGCGGCCTGGTGGTGGGGCATCCCCACCAGCGAGAGCCACGCCCTGGTGGCGGGCATCTCCGGGGCGGCTGTGGCCCTGGAGGGGAACCTCTCCTACATCCGCTGGCAGAAGTGGGGGCTGGTTATTCTGGGGCTGGTGCTGTCCACCGCCCTGGGGTTTTGGGCGGGCCGCTGGGCGGAGGGGACCACCCGGGGGTGGGGGTGGTCCGGGCGGGCCTACCGCATGCTCCAGATTCCCGGGGCGGCGGGGACCGCCTTTCTCCACGGGGCCCAGGACGGGCAGAAGTTTTTGGGGGTGTTTCTCCTGGGGGCGGCCCTGGCCCAGGGGCGGCAGGGGGAGGGGATGGCCCGGGCCCCCCTGTGGCTGATGGTCCTGTGCGCCGCCTTCATGGCCCTGGGGACCGGCGTGGGGGGGCGGCGGATCATCGACACGGTGGGCCGGGATATGGTGTCCCTGGGCCCCCGGGAGGGGTTCTCCGCCGACCTGGCGGGAATGGCCTGCCTGCTGCTGGCTACCGTGCTGGGCCTGCCCGGGTCCACCACCCACACCCGCACCGCCGCCCTGCTGGGGGTGGGCTCGGTCGGGGGGAGGCGGGCGGACTGGGGGGTGGCCCGGTCCATCGCCCTGGCCTGGCTGTGCACCTTCCCCGGGTGCATGGGGCTGGGCTGGCTGCTGGCGAAAGGGATGCTGCAAATTTGAACAGGGACGCCACAGGGGTATCCCTGTTTTTGAAAGAGCTGGCGGAGGAAACCTCTGAATTTGTGACAAT
This sequence comes from uncultured bacterium, assembly GCA_949295195.1. Taxonomy (GTDB): domain Bacteria; phylum Bacillota; class Clostridia; order Oscillospirales; family Oscillospiraceae; genus Lawsonibacter. The sequence goes on from CASFKT010000016.1 coordinate 10,091, forward strand.
TTTGCAATTTTTTTGTCATGTAAATGAGAAGAAATGGCCGGGATGGCCGTTGTATTCTTTGGTTGACGTAATACGACAGCGCCCGTGCCCGCCTTGGAAGGCCGGTACGGCGCAAAGGGAGAACGAACGGACATGAGACAGAAACATTGGGGCCGCCGTCTGGCGGCCGGGCTGCTGCTGGGGGCGGCGGCGTTTGCCCTGGCGGGCTGCGGGCTGTCCGGTGGGGCGGGCAGCGGAGCGGAGGACTTGGCCCTGTTTGAGATCCACCCTATGGAGGGATATGAGCGGGCGGACGGTACTTTTGAAGTCCAGGATGCCTCGGGGCAGACTGTGGCCGTGATGGCGGCGGACGACGCCCTGCGGGACTACCCGGCCCGGCCCTCGGAGGGGGAGGACAGTGGCACCGGTCTCCCGGTTCTCTGGGGGAACGCCCCGGACGGGACGCAGTGGACGGTGACCTGGAGTGGGCCCAGCGCGGGGGTGAGCCAGTGCCGGGTGCTGCTGTCCGGCGACGGGGGAGAGAGCTGGACCCTCACCGCCAGCGACCCCAGCCCGGTGTCCGACGTATACGGCGCGGGATTTTTAAACGATCAGGTGGGCTTTGTGTGTTCCCGGCACTTTCTGACCATCGGGCCGGAGATTCTCTGGACCCAGGACGGCGGGGCGAGCTGGAGCCCGCTGGAGCTCCCCATTCCGGAGGAGTACCAGGGGAGTGTGATGGACGCGTACAGTCCTCAGATCCAGGACGGTGAGGTCCGCTTCCCGGTGCTGGTCTGGGGGGAGACCTCCGAGGAAAACCGGTATGTCTTCTGTACCAGCACCGACCTGGAGCACTGGACGTGGAGTGAAAACGGATAGAAAAGCGGAAGCGGCTGCCAAGGAGCGGCCGCTTCTGCGCTTCAAAAGGGGCGGATGACGCCGCAGCCGATGCGCGCTCCCGCGTGGCCGGAGGGCTGGGTGGCGAAGTCGTCCGGGTCCTGGTGGATGACCACGGTGCGGCCCAGAATGTCCGGGACGGCAAAGCGATCGGTGAGGACGCTGAGATAGGCGTCCCCGCCGCAGCCGAACAGGGGCGGCAGGTCCCCGGCGTGGTGGGGGTGCTCGCACCCCTCCGGGTCCAAGTGCCCGCCGGTGCTCTCAAAGTCCGGGGGGATACAGGCGTCCCCCTCATGGATGTGGAAGCCGAAGACCCGGGAGGCGCAGGGGCCGTCCTCATGGGGGAGGCCGTGGATCTGGGCAGTGACCAGGACACCTCGCTCCTGGGGGAAGAAGGAGACCAGCCCGGAGAGGGGGGAGCCCGGCGCTCCGGCGATGTGGGCGATGGCGGCGGGGGCTTGAGAGTTGTTCTGCATGGCAATCACCTCATTGAAAAATCCATTGGGAGGGAAGAAAAAGCCCTCCTGCAAGGAGTTCCGCCGTCCGCAGACGGCGGAATAAAATTCAATCTCGTCATTTCCGAGGACATGCGCCTCGGAAATGACACCCCTCACGAAATTTTGGCCGACAATTTCGCAAGAAATCGAGGACAAAATTTCGTGCAGCCCTGCTCGAAAAAGTGGCAAAGCCACTTTTTCGACAGTCTAAAAAAGCCCTCCGGGTGGAGGGCTTTGGGGTCAGCGGCAGACCCGGGAGATACACAGGGCGCTGACCTGGGGCGGGAGGCTCATGGTCATAGCCCCGCTGTATTCGATCTCCACACAGTCGCCCCGGGAGAAGCAGCAGGCCCTCTGGGTGTGGACCAGGACAGTCTGCCGGGTGCGGCAGTCGCAGACCAGAAGCTGACAGTTCCGGACCTCCAGAACCTCAGCCTGAAAGACAGTTGTCTCCATGGATTCCAAATTTAATCCCTCCGATCAATCCATGCTATGCGGCACGGCGGCCGGAGGTGTCTGGGAGCTTCCCTCAAAGTCCGGCACTCAATGTCCGGGCAAAGGCCCGGGCGCGCCGTTCCTTCTCCTCGTCCATGAACGGGACGTCATAGCCCAGGTGCCGCTCGGCCAGCATGCCGGCGTAGGTCATGCCGGTGTGCTTGCAGTACCGGCGGACTCCCTCCTCAAACAGGTCGGCCCCCTTTTCGGGGCGGTAGCCGCAGGTGGTGAGGATGGCCGCCCGCCTGCCCCGGAGCAGGGAGGGGCCCTTCTCCTCCCCGTAGTACTTGCACAGGCCGTACACCAGCCGGTCCAGCACGGCCTTCATGGGGGGCGTGCAGTACCAGGAGTAGATGGGGGTGGCCAGCACCAGCAGATCGCTTTGTAAAATCTCCTCCGCCAGCCGGGGCGCGTCGTCCCGGATGGCGCAGCTCATCCCGCTCCAGTCCCGCTGACAGGTGCGGCAGGCGGTGCAGGGGCGGATGTCCAGGCCGTACAGCCAGTGGGTATTTACCGTGTGGCCCAGCTGTTCCAGCTCGTCCTGGAAGGGGAGGCGCAGGGCGTTGGTGTTTCCGTTCTTCCGGGGGCTGCCCATGAGAATGCACACCCGCATGGAGATCGCTCCTTTTCTGTGGATTGGTCATTTCACCGACCAGGCGGCGGGATCTGCCTGTAAAAAACGGGCGGGGCTGCCCCCGCCCGCAGGCTTTTGGTATCAACTAGATTACTGGGAGAGCTTCTCCAGTCCCACCTTCAGCCGCCGGACGGTCTCGTCCCGGCCCAGGATGTGGCAGATCTCCACCGCTCCGCCGGGGGTGACCGCCTTGCCGGCGGCGGCGATGCGCACCGGCCACATGAGCAGGGCGTTCTTCACACCCAGGCCCTCGGCCAGCCCCACCAGGCTGTCGTGGATCATGGCCTCGCTCCAGGAGGGCAGGTTGGCCAGCATGCCGATGGCGGCGGAGAGCATCTCTTTGGAGGAGTCCAGGGTGGACTTGGACTTCTTGTTGGCGAACAGGTTCACGTCGTAGTCGGGCAGCGCGTCGAAGAAGTCCACCTTCTCCGGGATGTCGGTGAGCTTCTCGCACCGGGCCTGGAGCAGGCCGGCGATCTCCGCCGCGTTCAGGTCGGGGTTTTTGACGCTCTGGCGGATGTAGGGCTCGGCCACTTTGGCGAACTCCTCCGGGGCCATGGCACGCAGATAGAGGGCGTTAAAGTGGGTGAGCTTGTCAATGTCGAAGATGGCGGGGGACTTGGACACGCCGGAGAGCTCGAAGGCGTCCACCAGCTCTTTCAGGGAGAAGATCTCCTGCTCCGCCAGCTCACCCCTGGGGGACCAGCCCAGCAGGGCCACGTAGTTCAGGATGGCCTGGGTGAGGTAGCCCTGGGCCTTCAGATCCTCATAGGAGGGGTCCCCGTGGCGCTTGGACATCTTGTTGTGGGCGTCCCGCATGACGGGGGAGCAGTGGACGTAGGTGGGCACCTCCCAGCCGAAGGCCTGGTAGAGCAGGTCGTACTTGGGGGCAGAGGACAGGTACTCGCTGCCCCGGACCACGTGGGTAATGCCCATCAGGTGGTCGTCCACCACGTTGGCGAAGTTATAGGTGGGCAGGCCGTCCCGCTTGATGAGCACCTGGTCGTCCAGGGTCTTGTTCTCCACGGTGATGTCCCCGAAGATGGCGTCATGGAAAGTGGTGGTCCCCTCGTGGGGAATTTTTTGGCGGATCACGTAAGGCTCGCCGGCGTCCACCCGGGCCTGGGCCTCCTGGGGGTCCAGGGTGCGGCAGGGGTCGTCGGGGCGGTCGAACTCGCCGGCGTCCTCCTCCGACTCGGTTTTCTCACAGAAGCAGTAGTAGGCGTGGCCCTTCTCCACCAGCAGGCGGGCATACTTGCCGTAGGTGTCCCGCCGCTGGGTCTGAATATAGGGGGCCACGGGGCCGCCCACGTCGGGGCCCTCGTCGTGGTCCAGGCCGCACTCAGCCAGAGTGCGGTAGATCACCTCGGTGGCGCCCTCCACCTGCCGGGTCTGGTCGGTGTCCTCAATGCGCAGAATGAAGGTGCCCTGGTTGTGCCGGGCGATGAGCCAGGTGTACAGGGCGGTGCGCAGGTTGCCCACGTGCATATAGCCGGTGGGAGAGGGGGCGAACCGGGTGCGGACCTTCCCCTTGGGGATCTTGGCCTCCATCTCCTCGAAATACTTCATGTCCAATGCCATGTCTTTTCCCTCCACGTCTATGGTTTGAGCGCCGGAATCAGGAGATTCCCAATTTCCAATTTCACTCAGATTCAGGTATACTGATTATAGGGGATTTTCCCCTGTTTTGCAAGAGAAACCCCAAGCGCGCCCCTGGGGGGAACCTTTTCCTGCCCTGTGCGTCTACACCAGCAGAGAGACCGCGCCATTTGAAAGGAGTATGCCATATGAAACGAATGGTTTTGTTCCTCGCAGCTCTGGGAGCGGCAGCCGGCCTGCTGTCCGGCTGCGCCGCCCCGGCGCCCGGAGGGGATTCCTCCTCCGCCATGCCGGGAGAATCGTCTGTCCAGGAGACTGTGCCGCAGCCGGAGGGGAGCGGCTCCAGCCAGCCGGAAGGAGACGCCTCGCTCCCACTGAAGGAGGACCCAGAACCTACGCCTCCCAGCAGGCGGGACTCCATCCCCTTCACCGGGGACCAGCTCTACGCCGCGGCCTATCTGGGGTTTGAGGAGATGGAGGACCTGTCCTACTACACCCAGCGCTATCTGGACAGCGAGGACCTGCCCATCCACTATTTTTCCCCCGGGGAATACTATCTCATCATCCCCCGGTACCCGGACATGTCCCTGGCCCTGTACAAGAACGACATCCAGACCGACCAGTCCGCCCTGGTCTATGAGGACCCCGTCTGTGAGCCCTTCCTGATTCAGTGCAACATCAGCGATATCTTCTCGGACGTGACGGTGGAGCTGACTTATCAGGGGGAGACGGTCTCCTTCTCCCCCTACATCTCCCTGAAGGACGGGAGCGTCCAGGTGGGGGAGCGGGGACTGGACCTGTCCCGGCTCAGCGGCTGACTTGTCCGCTACACCCGCTCCAGGCGGTACTGGTCGGTGCGGCGGTTGGACAGAGTCCCAACCTTCCGGCGGACCTCCTCCACATAGTCCAGGTCGATGTCCGCCAGGATGACGCCGGGGCGGTCGGGGGCCTGGGCCACCACGTTGCCCCAGGGGTCCACCACCATGGAGCGGCCGTAGGCGGGAAACTCCGGCCCGGGGCCGAACTGCTCGGGGGCCACCACGTAGCAGCCGTTTTCAATGGCCCGGGCCCGGAGGAGGACCTCCCAGTGGTCCTTACCCGTGTTCAGGGTGAAGTTGGCGGGGACGAACAGCACCTGGGCCCCCTCCAGGGCCATGATGCGGTAGAGCTCCCCGAAGCGCAGGTCATAGCACACGGACAGCCCCCAGGTGCCCAGTTCCCCCGCGTCCACGGTGACGATGGCGTCCCCGGGGCAGATCTGACTGGACTCCCGCATTTGGCCGCTTCCGGGGACAGTCACATCAAAGGGGTGGAGCTTGCGGTATTTGGCCGCCAGGGTGCCGTCCGGTCGGATCACCATGGTGCAGTTATAGGGCCGGCCCCCCTGGGGATTTTTTTCGTAGATGCTGCCCCCGTGGAGCCACATCCCTGTCTCCCGGGCCAGGGCGGACAGACACTGGAAGGTGGGGCCGCCGGGCACCTCCTCGGCGTACCGCTCCATCTCCACCCCCCGGTAGGAGACGCTCTCGGGCAGGGCGGCCGCGCTTGCCCCCCGCCGGGCCGCCTCCCGGACGAAGGCGGACAGGGCCTGAAGATTCTCCTCCGGGTCCTGTCCGGAAGCCATCTGAATGACCGCAATGGAAAACTGTCTCATAGGATCTCCTCCTTGTCAAATGAAATTGGATGGTTCCTCTCCATCATAGCGCAGCGGCGGGGAATGTCAAGAGACGCCAATGAAAGAGAAAAAACCGGGCGGAAAATGTAACGAAACCATGAAATTCCCGGCGCGCACATTGCCTTCGGAGAAGTTTTGTGCTATGCTGTATCAGTATGAGTGCCGGCAGATTTTCCGCCGGCTCCGGCGCTTCGGCCCTGACGGCTCCCGGCTGTCCCGGGAGAGCCGGGAGGCCGCGGAGCGGCCCGGACTTCCATTTGGAAATTTCCTGAAAAGGTTGTGTGGATTGTGGAAACAGAGAAGAAAAAAGTCATGCTCTCCGGCATCCAGCCCAGCGGGGACCTGACCCTGGGCTCCTATCTGGGGGCCATTAAGAACTGGGTGGAGCGCACGGATGAGTTTGACAACTACTATTTTATGGCGGACATGCACTCCATCACCGTGCGGCAGGACCCCGCCGCCCTGCGCCGCCGCACCCTGGAGCAGCTGGCCCAGTATATCGCCTGCGGCCTGGACCCGGAGAAGAACACCCTGTTCATCCAGTCCCATGTCCCCGCCCACGCGGAGCTGGGCTGGGTGCTCAACTGCTACACCATG
>CASFKT010000017.1 GCA_949295195.1 uncultured bacterium
CGACGAGCTGGGCTATGCCCTGAGCCCGGCGTTCTGGGGGCGGGGCCTCATGCCCGAGGCGGTCTCGGAGCTGCTGCGGTACGCCTTTGAGGAACTGGGCCTGGCCGCCGTGTGGTGCAGCCACTATGCGGACAACCCCCAGTCCCAGCGGGTCATTGAAAAGAGCGGCTTCTCCTTCCAAATGGAGGAGACCGTGGTGGACGAGCCCACCGGGCAGGAAAAGCCCACAAAATTCTATGTCCTCACCCGGGAGATGTGGGAGAGCCGCCCCTGACGGGGGCGGCCAGCTCCCGGCTCCACATCTGTAGTCCAAAGGCGTGCTGGGACAGGTGATCCCCACAGCGGAAAATCAGTTCGGGCAGGCACTCCCCGGGAAAGCGGGCGAGGGAGGAGGGGGCCCGAGCCGCCGCCAGGCGGCACAGCTCCAGAACCAGGGGCGTCCAGAAGAAGGTCGTCCACCATGTCCTGAATCTCCTGATCCCAGTCCATAGAGAAATCATCCATATATATCACCTCGTTGTGGGGAGTGACTGTTCAAGTCACTCCCTATCTCTATTGGCGATTATATCACTGTGAGCGATACAAGTCAATCGCTTAAAGCTATATATTTCCATGGGCATAGCTGTGAGCTATAATTGGACTGGTGATGATTATGAAGGACTATCGCGAAGTGATCCAGAACAAGCGGAAAAAGTTAGGCTGGAGCCAGTATAAATTGGCGAAAAAAGTGGGAATCGCCCAATCGTTTATGAATGAGATCGAAAAGGGGCGAAAAAGTCCATCCCTGGAGGTCTTTTTCCGAATCTGCGAGGTTTTGGACATTCAACTGTTTCCCGATGAGGAAGAGGAATGAACGCAACCGGTCCTGAGCAGGGGAGCCCTCTCCGGCTATCCCGCTCAGGACCGATTTACGAAATCACATGAAAGCGGAGGAACCAAGATCATGCAGACGTCTGCTGATTTGAAAAATTTACTGGCCCGGATCGACCGGCGGGGCTATCCGGCCTATAAAGACGCCCGGGGGGCGTACCAGTTTCCGGGGTATGTGCTGTCCATCGACCATGTGCAGGGGGACCCCTTTGCCGCCCCCTCCAAGCTCAGCATCCATGTGAGCGGAAAGACGGCGGGCTTTCCCCGGGCCCTGTATGAGACCCGGTGCCGCCGTCGGCCCAGTTCTCCTTCCAGGCCAAGGGCTCGGGCCAGAGCGGCCTGATCTCGGTCAGCCGCTGCGGGCCGGAGGTGCTGGAGCGCACCGCCTGCCGCCTGGACCCGGAGCGGGGGGACGTGCTGCTGCGCCTGGAGGTGGGCTTCCCGGCCAACGGGCGGACCATCAACGCCCGGGAGCTGGAGAAGATTTTGTTTGACTTCCTGCCCCGGTGCGTGCAGGAGACCCTGTGCTGCTCCGGCCTGGACGGCCGGCGGCTGCGGGCGGTGGCCCAGCTGGCCGACGACCAGCAGTATATCCGCCAAAAGCTCCCGGAGCTGGGGCTGTGCGCCTTTGTGGCGGACGGCAGCATCCTGCCCCGGGAGTCCGGGGTGTCCTCCCGGCCCATGAAGGGGGCGGTGCCCTTCCGCGCCCCCCGGGAGCTGGCGGTGACCTTGGACCTGCCCAACCGGGGGAAGATCACCGGCATGGGGATTCCCAGAGGGATCACCCTGATCGTGGGGGGCGGCTACCACGGGAAGTCCACCCTGCTGAAGGCCCTGGAGCTGGGGGTCTATGACCACGTGGCGGGGGACGGGCGGGAGTATGTCATCACCGACCGCACCGCCGTGAAAATCCGGGCGGAGGACGGCCGGAGCATCCGGCGCACCGACATCTCCATGTTCATCAACGGCCTGCCCAACGGGAAAGACACCGCGTCCTTTGAGACAGAGGACGCCAGCGGCAGCACCTCCCAGGCGGCCAATGTGGTGGAGAGCCTGGAGGCGGGGACCTCCCTGCTGCTCATCGACGAGGACACCAGCGCCACCAACTTTATGATCCGGGACGAGCTGATGCAGCGGGTGATCCGCCGGGACATGGAGCCCATCACCCCCTTTCTGGAGCGGGTCCGGGAGCTGTACGACCGCTGGGGGGTGTCCACCATTCTGGTGGCGGGGAGCTCCGGCGCCTATTTTCACGCGGCCGACCGGGTGATCCAGATGGACCGGTACGAGCCCCGGGACGTCACCGCCCTGGCCAAGCGGGAGGCGGCGGCCTTCCCCCTCCATACCGAGGGGCTGGAGCCGGCGGCAGCCCCCAGCTTTGACCGCCGCCCCAGGGCCTCCCGGAAATTCGGGGATGGGGGCCGGATCAAGCTCAAATCCCTGGGACGGGACGGGGTCTCCATCGACCGGGAGACCATCGACCTGCGGCATGTGGAGCAGCTGGTGGACGGGGAGCAGACCGCCGCCCTGGGGGAGTGCATGGTGTACGCCCAGCGGCGCCTCCTGGACGGAAAACGGGACCTGCGCCAGGTGGTGGACGAGCTGGAGGCGGTGCTGGACCGGCGGGGCCTGGAGGGCCTGTGCCAGGACCGCTCCGGCGTGCCCTTCCTGGCCCGGGCAAGGCGGCAGGAGATTTTCGCCTGCTTCAACCGATACCGGGGGCTGGAGCTGTAAGGGCAAATCCCTTTTCGGGATAGACCGGCTCAACGGCAGCCGCCAAAGAGTGAGACCGTATTGGAAAGACGAAAGACCTGGCTGCGGAGCGTGCCCGCGCCAGGTCTTTTTGCCGTCCATGAAAAAATTCAGAACGGCCCAGAAAACCGGACAGGCTGCTGTCCGGTTCCTGTGGTATAATGGGCTCACTTCAAGAGGGGAGGGAGCGGCATGAAGCTGGACCGGCTCATCGGGATTCTGTCCATCCTGCTCCAGCGGGAGCGGGTCACCGCCCCGGAGCTGGCGGAGCGGTTCGAGGTGTCCCGCCGGACCATCCAGCGGGACGTAGAGGCCCTGTGCCGGGCGGGGATTCCCCTGGTCACCGTCCAGGGGGCGGGAGGCGGGATCTCCATTCTGGAGGGCTACCGGGTGGACCGCACCGTCCTCACCGGGCCGGAGATGCAGGACATCCTGGCGGGCCTGCGGAGCCTGGACAGCGTCAGCGGCACCTGCCGATATGCCCAGCTCATGGAGAAGCTGTCCGCCGGGGCAGGGACGCTGGTCCCCGAGGGGGCGGACACCCTCATCGACCTGTCCTCCTGGTACCGGACGGCCTTGGCCCCCAAGATTGAGATCATCCGCACCGCCCTGGGAGACCACCGCACAATTCGGTTTACCTACCACGCCCCCAAGGGGGAATCGGAGCGGGAGGGAGAGCCCTATTACCTGGTGTTCCGCTGGTCCGCCTGGTATGTGTGGGCATGGTGCCGGGACCGGGGGGACTTCCGCCTGTTCAAGCTCAACCGCATGACCGGCCTGACCCTGGGGGAGCCCTTTCAGCCCCGGACGGCCCCCCTGCCTGACCTGGAGCCGGAGCGGGTCTTTCCCGCCGCGTTCCAGGTGACGGTCCTCTTCGACCCCTCCTGTAAGTGGCGGCTGGTGGAGGAATACGGGGCGGACAGTTTTCAGCTGGAGCCGGACGGACGGCTGCGGTTTGCCTGGGGCTTTCCCGACCGGGACAGCGTGCTGCCCTGGCTGCTCACCTTCGGGGACAGGGCGGAGCTTTTAGAGCCGGCGGAGCTGCGGGAGACCCTGCGGCAGGTGGGGGAGCGGCTGGCCAGGCGTTACGGAGGAGGGGAAACCCATGGCGTCCCATAGAGAATTTGTGGAGTTTATCACAGAACAGCTGCGGGAGGCGGGAGACGTCCGTGCCAGACCCATGTTTGGGGAGTACGGCCTGTACTGCGGCGGGGTTTTCTTTGCGGTGATCTGTGACGACCAGCTGTTTGTGAAGCCCACCCCCCAGGGGGAGGACGCCTTCCCCCGGCTGCCCAAGGCGCCGCCCTATGAGGGGGCGAAGGACTATCTGTTGGCGGAGGATGTGGATGACCGGGAGGGGCTTACCCGGCTGGTACAGGTGACCTGTGAGGCCCTGCGGGCCCAATCAGTTAGAAAAAGGAGAAAATGACTATGCCGTTCGACTATAAAAAGGAGTACAAGGAGTTTTACTTGCCCCCTGAGACGCCCCAGATCGTGGAGGTCCCCGCCATGGACTTTCTCGCCGTGCGGGGCCAGGGGGACCCCAACCAGGAGGGCGGGGCCTACAAGGCGGCCGTCGGCCAGCTGTACGCCGTGGCCTACACCATCAAAATGAGCAAGCTGGGCAATCATAAGCTGGAGGGCTACTTTGACTATGTGGTGCCGCCCCTGGAGGGCCTGTGGTGGATGGAGGGAGGCGGAGCCATCGACTTTGCCCACAAGGAGCGGTTCCACTGGATCTCCATGATCCGCCTGCCCCAGTTTGTCACCCGGGAAGCGTTCCACTGGGCCGTCCGGGAGGCGGAGCGGAAGAAGGGGCTGGACTGCTCCGGCGTGGAGTTTTTCTCCTATGAGGACGGGCTGTGCGTCCAGTGCATGCACCTGGGCCCCTACGACGGAGAGGGGGAGACCATCCGGGCCATGGAGCGCTATGCGGAGGAACAGGGGTATATCCTGGACCAGAGCGAACACCGCCGCCACCACGAGATCTATCTCAGTGATGTGCGGCGGTGCAGGCCGGAGCGGCTGAAAACGGTGATCCGGCAGCCGGTGAAACGGTAAAACGAGGGGTTGATCCCGGCAGTCAAATGGGAGAGTTCCCATGGCTTTCGGCCTTCAATCCAGCGTCAGGCCCCGGCCGGTCCGGCTGAGGGCGGTGAGTGTCTGCTTTGGCGGTCAGGGCGGCCTCCAGCAGACACTCCAGACTCCAGAGTGCGGCCTTTTCCCCAAAATGGGAGAAACAGCGCTCCGGCAGATCCTCCCGGCTGTTCCGCTGATAGAGCCACTCCAGCAGAGTACAGGCCTCCGGCAGGGGCAGCGTAATAGTGATTTGTTCCATGGACGTCCCCCGGCTATCGGCGCGCAGCAGATGGGACCACGGTCATGTAGAGGATCTGCTCCCGCAGGCTCTCCCGCAGCTCCGGGAGAGCCCCGGCGGGCAGGTCCTTTTTTTGCAGGACAATGACACGGCCGTCACGGACCGGCAGGAGCAGATCCTGGGTCTCAATGACGCACTCGAAGCAGTCGTAGGAGAGCTTCTGGATGGGCTCAGGCCCCTGGTCAAAGTGGAGTGACAGGCCAGAGGGAGAAAAGACGGCCTGGACCGGGGTGGAACCATGACCGAATTGCTGTTTTCGGAGCAGGTTTCGGGCCGCCGGATCATAGGGGGAGCGGCCGCCTCGCTTACGGGTGGCCAGCGCGGCGATCCCCAGGGCGGCGCAGAAAAGCCCAAAGTGCATCAGGTCCCGCAGCTCCTCGGGGCTGCCCAGACTGAGAAAGCAGAGAAAGGACGCCTGGAGCAGGCTGAGCACACCCAGCAGAGTCCGCCAGTACCGCCACAGAAACGCGACCCCACCCCCCAGGCAGATGGAGGCCGCGGCGGTGACAGAGAAGGGCATCTCCGAGGGCATCAGTACAATCAGTGTGCCAAAGGCGCCCAGCATCCAGTTCAGCAGTCCCAGAGTGCGCCGCCGCTTCCGGCGCTTCTGGATGACTTCGTAGGAGTCCTGGGGAAGCGGGCAGAGCTTGTCCGACAGGGCCCAGAGCTTGGGATGCTTTCTTCGGGAGTCCAGCTCTCTCAGCTGCTCCAAGGCGAAGCCCGCCTGGGGGACCAGCGCGTCCTGATCCGGTGGGGTGATGGGAATGGAAATTATTTGCTCCAAGCGGAACCCTCCTCTTCGTAGCTGGTCAGGGCCGCCTCCCGGGAGGGGGACCAGCCCAGGCGGCATCGGAGCGTTTTTCCCAATAGGACGGGTGCCAGCCGCTCCACCCAGGAGATGAGGACCTCCGGTGCGAGGGGACGGTCCTCCCGCAGAAAGGCCGCCGCGTAATAGGGCGCGGCCGGCAGAGATTTCCGGTCAAACAGCGTCTCTCTCCCAGAGAGTGGACGGCTGCAGAAGGCCAGGCTGGAAGCCGGGGTGTCATAGTAGAGGGCGCCGATGAAAAAATCCCGCTTTCCGACGGAGAGCTGTCCCGCCAGGTCCAGAAACAGGGGGCGGTCCGGGTGGTCCGGCTCCACAAACGCCTCCGACTCGTCTGAACAGAACTGCCGGAGAGCAGACAGGTTATAGAAGTCAAAGGCAAAATAAAACTCCTCCCCGTCCTCGTCAAAGGTAAGGCTGAATTCCGCTCCCTGTGGGACGGAGGGCTCTGCTCCGCCGAACTGATAGACGTTCCACCAGTAGTTCCAGTCCCGGATCTGCAGGTAGACGTTGGTGTTGTACCCCATGGGCATACCTCCTGTCATATAGCTGTCTGGGTTTTTCTGATATGGGCCACAGTATACCAGACCGCAGAGAAATTACCATAAAGCTGTATTTAAGGATTTTTTAAGATTTTATGGAGAAAACGAGGGCGCGCCTGGGCTATGCTCCAGCCGCGTCCTTTTTTCATCAATCGAGTTGCCCGTTGGAGAGGCCAGCGGACAGGGAGGAGGTCTGAGCTCATAGAAAATACGGCCCGGACCGCATTGTGTCTGGTCCGGGCCGTATGTCTGCTGGGCGGTGAAGTGTAGCTCAGCCGTGAGCCATGTTCCTGGGCTGGGGCTGCACGGCGGCCTGCTTGTCAAAAGCAGGGTTGGTGAGGTAGATGTTTTTCGCGTCCATCTTTTCCTTGCAAAGCCGCAGGCACTCGCCAAACCGCTGGAAGTGCACGATCTCCCGCTCCCGCAGAAAGCGGATGACATTGTTTACGTCCGGATCGTCGGAAAGGCGCAGAATGTTGTCATAGGTGAGGCGGGCCTTCTGTTCTGCTGCGATGGTGTAAGGACAACTTTCTTAGAGGCAGTAATCTTTATTGTACAAACAGCGTTCAAATAATGTTATACTCAAAATCACAGAAATAAAAAATTTTCCTGAGTCTCATTTATTGGACAGATTTGAATGTAAAATGATTTCAATATAAGTGAGAGGAGGTATTCCTATGAGCATTGGTTTACAACAGATATGGGCGAAGACAGAACCTTTTCAATCCATTCTGACCCATTCCTTCATTTCTGGGATCGTCGCACAAGTCATCGTTCATAAAATGATTGTCCCAGGCGTACGAAATAAATTGTTGGCGTTATTATCGTGCACTCCAGAGAAATTTACAGACTGGATTGGATACCTTGTATCCCTTCATGATGTGGGTAAGATAGAAGGGCAATTTCAATATCGCTGGTTGCCTATGAAGGAAAGTATGGATAAAGAGGGTGTAAAACCAGACTTTCCTGCTTTAAACCAGATCCGTCATGAGAAAACTACCTGGCGTTGTCTGCGGGAACGCCTCTGGAAGGAAGCCTCGAATCAAAGCGCAGCTAAATTTTATGCGGATAGTCCTTTTGCAGCAGGGCGATGTCCTGGGGGTAGACGCCGCCATAGGTGTTTACCTGGATCGCCACCTGGTTTAAGTTGTTGGAGCACCGGCGCTGGAGGGACACCAGCTCCCGCACCGGCCCCAGGTCAACATGGAGTACATACCCATTGAGGGCCATCTTCCGCACAAAGGCCCCCATGTTTTGCACCCCGGCCTCGGCCATGCGCTCCCGGATCAGCGTCAGCTCCTCCTCGGACACCATGACGTGGAGATGGATGGGACGGCGGCGGTTGCGGCTCATCGGGACGGCTCCTCCCGCTCCCGCCGGGTAAAGGGCTGGAGCTGGACAGGGCTCTGGCCGTCCTTGGTGCGCAGGAAATCCATGCGGCCCGCCGCGAAGATGGCGTTGCGGTTGAGCTGCCGCTGCCACGCCCCCTGGCTGGGGGCCCACTTGAATCCGTTGCTTTTCAGCTCCCGCCGCTGCTCCTCGGCGGGCTTTTCGTCAAAGAACAGTTGCAGCCGGTTTTCCCCCTCGTTGATCTCCGCCCTGCCGCCGGGAAACTCCCAGCCCACGAAGTCGCCCCGGTTTTTCAAATCGTCAATGCGCTGCTGCACCCGGCGGATGTTGGCGTTGTTGTTGGAGAGATGGAACGAGGGATAGGGCGCCGGGTCTTTCCGCCAGTCCCGCTCCATAGAGGCCCGGAGCTCGGCGATCCCCTCGTCGGTCAGGCCGGGGCAGCCGTCCAGGGTCTTGTGTTTGCGGTAGTAGGCGTTGACGGCCTTCATATACTCCTGGTCGGCTTTCAGCCCCTCCAGCTTGGCCTCCAGTTTTTCCACCGCCTGCCGGTCATCGGCGGAGATGCCCGCTGTGCCGGTGGAGCGGATCTTGTCCAGCAGGCCCTGGATATGCAGATACTCGCCCATGTTCCTATCCCGCGCCGCGTTCTGTTTGTGCTTTTTCTGTACGGGGAAGTTGCCGCCTCCGGCAACCAGGATCGAGGGCACACGGGCATCAATGGCGTGGGCCTGGTTGAGATTTTCCGCCAGTTTGCGGGCATAGAGGTCTGCAAGGTAGTCGATCTTCTCATGGTACATGGGATCAACTTTCTGTTTCTGCTCCTCCGCCAGTTGATAGGCGGCGTCCACCTGGGCCTGATAACTGGCGGTGGCGGAGCCGGGCTTGTAGTCACGGTAGCTGTTGAGATCGTTGGCCCGCCGGGCTGCCTCCTCGCTGATGGGATAATACTTCGGCATCCGGCCACCTCCTAACGCTCTCCCCGGTCAGGGGCGTCCTTCCTGGGAGCCGCCGGGCCACGGCCAGCCTCGGCCTGGGCCTGGGCGTCCTTCATCTGCTGGGCAATCGGGCGGGGGCGTCCGCCGCTGCCACGGCACAGCTCTGCCACCTCCGGGGCGGGCCGCAGCTCGTAGTCGGCCACCTGCTTGTCCGTCAGGGGCCGGGTATAGGTCAGATGGCCCCAGGCCAGGAACGCGCCGCCCTCCACGGGGACGCGCTGGTCGTAGTTGACGATCTCGTCCGGGGCGTTATGTGGCGGCTTGGGGAATGTACCGATGTCCACAGGCCGCTGGGTGGAGTAATACTTGTAAAGCCCAGGGGCCTCCACCTGGACGATCTGGACTTTATAGAGCCGCTGATATTCCATCAGCCGGTGCTTGAAGTCCTGCTCCATCGCGTTCAGATCGTTCCCGTAATGGCCCCACTCATACTGCCGCTGGCCGTGTTCGTCATCGTAGCAGGCCCAGGTCACATAGCGGGACGGGGCTGTGGGATGCTCCCCCAGGGCAAAGCCCCTGCCGTTTTCCAGCATGGCGGCACGAAGAATGGAATAGCCTTGATTTTTGTCCATAGAACCTCCTTCCACGCGCCGCGCCCCCTGGGACAAAGTGTCCCAAAGGGCGGCGGGCGCAAGATGTTTGATTTATCCGTGAAAACGGGGGCCGGAGGTAAAATCATACCGGCCCCCTCCAGAGCGGCCCCGGAAAGCCTTGAAAACAGGGGCCTATTTTGCCTTTAATCGTAACGCCTGTACCCCTTTTCCCGGCGTCGGCTGCGCATCCGCTCCCGGCTCTTGCGGCGGTTGGCCTCCGCCTGGCACCCCTGGGAGCAGTAGAGCTGCCGCCGCTTGGGGAGAAAGGCCCTGCCGCACAGGGGGCAGATACGCAGCTCCTCCACCGGCCCCTCCTGGGCAAGCTGTACCGCCAGGGCCGGGTCAATGGGCAGGACTGCCTCCCGGAAGTAGCGGCACATGGGGCCCGTCCAGCATTTCATCAGCATATAACACTCACTCTCCAATGGCAGGCACCCGTAGTCCCGGTCATAGTTGGCGCACCACTTTGTCACCAGGGCCCGGATGGATTTCTTTTCCTCACGGGTCAGCTCACGGGCCACCGCCTCACCTCCCGCGCCGCAGCAGGGCGCGGAAACAGGTGACGCAGGGGATGCCCCGGAGATAGGGGCAGCGGGCGCACCGGGGATCGCGTGGGGCCGGAGGCGGCTCAGGCCGCTCCCGGCGGGGCTTGCGTTTCATTTCCCGCTCCAGGTGGTTGTCGGTAAAATTCAATCCTGCCCCCCCGTTTCCTCATCGTCGTACCCGTCCTCGCCGTAGGGGTCGCAGCCCTCCCCAGGATCGTCATAGGGGTCGGGCTCGTCGCCGTAGTCCTCCTCGGCCTGGGCCGCAGCCTGTTCCTGTTTGGGGCGGTAGATTTTGAAGTACCACCCGGCCCCGCCGCCGATCACCACCACCGCCAGCACCAGCAGCAGCGTCCCAGCCGGGAATCCGGCCTCCTGCGTGGGCTCAGGTTCCGGCTCCGGCTCCTCAGTGGGCTCGGGCTCCGGCTCCGCCCCGGCACACTCAGTCATGTTGACGGCGCAGACGGGGCAATCCGTGTTCACGGCCCCCGCCGCGCACTTCTCCCCACAGGTGCAGGCGGGCAGCTCCCCGCCGGATGCCTCCAGCGCCGCCAGCAGGTCGGCCTCGTCCACCACATTCAGGAAGTAGGTCGCATACTGCTCCCCCTCCTCGTCCACAGGCTTATCGTAGTCGATGACAATGTAGAAGGTGCTGCCGCCCTTGGTCTGGACGGTGATGAACTGCTTGTTGGTGTGCTTATCGTAGAGCAGGTCGCGGGTCACAAGGCCGCCCTCCTCGGAAAAGCCCTCCCCCGGCTCCAGGGTGACGTCCTCCTCCGTGGGGGCGGGATCGTCCCCGGTGTAGCCCCCGGTGGGTTCATCGGAGTAGGCATGGGCCGGGGCGGCCATGCCGCACAGCAAAAAAGCGGCGCACAGCGCCGCCATCAGGACACGGTATTTTTTCATTCCTCGCTCTCCTTTTCCTCAGTGGTGGGGGCCTCCTTCGGGACACTTTGTCCCATAGGAGCGCCGGAGCGGATGGCCTGGAGCAGCACCGGCAGCTCGTCCAGGGAGATGCTCAGGCCCCGCACGATGTCCACGATCTCGGTGTTTTCCGCTTCCAGCTTTTTCTGCTCCAGCTCCTTCAGCCGGGCCTGCTGTTCGGCAAGTTTGGCTTTGACCTTATCAATTTCCATTTGGATCTTCGCGCTCTTGCTGGTTGCCATATATAACCTCCATTCCGAATCAGGGTAAACGGCCATAGCCGAGTAAATGGCTTTGCCAATAATTTGTATTTAGGTTTGCGTAGCCGATGGGGTCGCCCGCGTGGAGCATTATGCCGTCGCCCAGGTAGAGCCCACAGTGGGAAACGCCGTCGGTGTCATAGGTGCCCACGAAGAACACCAAATCGCCGGGCTGGGGATCGCTGGTGGGGGTGCAGTAGTTGTAAAGGCCGGTGGCCCCCAGGCGGCCCACATTCCAGCCGCATTGATTGAGCACCCAGGAGAGATACCCGGAGCAGTCAAAGGACGTGGCCGGAGAGCTGCCGCCCCACACATAGGGATAGCCCACATACTTCTCCGCCTCGGTGAGCAGGGCGGCGAACTGCTGGTCGCTCAGATATGCGGCGGGCACCTCGTAGCGGTCTACCGGCTGGGTGTACTTGCCCACATAGCCGGAGCCGGGGAACAGGTCGGGCCGGTTGCCCAGGGCCGCCATGTAGAGGGCATACCGGGATAGCTGCTCCTCGCCCATCATGTAGACGGGCAGGTGGGACAGGTTGAAGTTGTCCAGGGTGACATAGCAGATGTAGTAGTCGTAGGGCACCTGGGTCGAGGTGGTCTCGCCGGTCTGCGGGTCGGTGGATGTCTCCGTCCGGTAGCGGGTCTCTACCACCACCTCCTCGGAGAGAATGTACTGGCGGTCAAAGAGGGTTTGCAGGCTGCCCTCCACGTCATCCACCGTCCATTCCCCCTCGTGGAGCACAGACAGGATGGAGATGAGCACATAGGGGTCGTGTTCGATCTCATCCAGGTCGAAGTGGTACTCGTCGTAGTCGTGGGTGGCAGCGTAGCTGTCCAGATAGGCTTGCAGCTCCGCCTCCAGACCGCAGTAGGCCGCCTCCGCCGCCAGGATGTCCCCGTCCTTGGCGGCATAGGTGGTGGCCCCGATGCCGCCCCCCGCGCCGCTGCCCAGGGGGGCCAGGGAGGAAACGCAGGACTGGAACAGCACCACGATGAGCAGGCAGGCCAGGGCCAGCAGCACCCCGGCGGGATGGCGTTTGATAAAGCCCACCGTCCGGGCGGCCAACTTTTCCGTGGTGACTGCTGTTTTCTTTGCCGCCGCCGCACCGTACCTGGCCGCCTCCTTTGCCCGTTTGCGGTACTGCTGTTTCAGCCGCCGCTTGTAGAGCAGGCGTTTCCACAGGCTCTTTTCCATCCCCGGATGCTCCTGGGCGGCCACGCGGAAGTGATAGTCCGCTGTGGCCTTGGTAAATTTGGACTGGGCCCGCTGGACTGCCTTGGTCGGGTGCTGGCGCACCTTGCGCTTGGCGTAGCGGTACAGTTTCCGGCCTGCCGCCTCCGCCGCCAGCTCGGAGCGGTGGGCTCCCTCGATGCCCACATTCTCATGCTCGTTCTCATAGATCTTGCCGTGGACAAAGCCGTGGGCCGTCCACCCGGCGGCCTCAGCCGCCTTGCGAACAAGGCCCTTTTTCTTCGGGGGCTTTTGCTTTGCCAGCCTGCCCCGCGCTTTGTCCAGCTTGGCCTTCCGCTGTTCCATACGGAATTTCGCGCGGCTGACCTGCTCGGAATTGCTCTCCTGCCGGAATTTCCCGCCACCGTCCCTTGGGACACTTTGTCCCATAGGAGCCTCCGGTGGATCGTCGGAGGGAGCGTCTTGGGACGCGTCCCGGGAATGGGCGGGCCCCCGGCCTGTTGGCCGGGGGCCCTTGGGTGCCTCCTTGCACGGCTCAGAGCCAGGGGCGACGTCCTCCTCAAAGCGCAGCCGGGCAGCCGGGCCCTGGCGGGGCTCGGTATGCTCCGGCCCACGGGGGCCGGGTGCCTCCCATGGATCCTCCGAGGGCGGCGTTTCCGCTGTCCGGCCCTTCAGAGGATCAGGGCGGCCCGTGTTTTTCGGCACCGCCTCAGCCTCGGGCGCGGTTTGGCCCTGGCCGGGGGGAATATCCTCCCGGCGCTCCGGCTCCGTGGGGGCCGTGGCCTCCCGCACCTTCCGGGTGGATAGCTTTTTCTGATCCAGGCAGCGCTGCCGGGACGTATCCGCCTCGGGCCCCCGCTTCGGCCCGAACCGCATCGGATCGGACGGTTTTTCCTCCCGCTCCCGGTCATCCATATGTCTACGTGGATGGGATCTACCTGCGCCGAAACTGGGGCGGAGAGTTTGAAAATGTAGCCATTCTGGTGGCGATTGCGGTGGATGAGGACGGATACATGAGGACGGATACCGTGAGGTTCTTGGTGCCGCCGAGGGTATGAAAGAGGACAAGGCCAGCTGGGTCAGCTTCTTCCAGTGGCTGCGCAGCCGCGGTCTGGATGGAGTCAAGCTCATTGTTGGGGACAAGTGCCTAGGTATGCTGGAGGCTGTGGGAGAAGTATTCCCCGAAGCCAGGTACCAGCGCTGTACCGTACACTTTTACCGCAATGTATTCTCGGTGACGCCTCGCTCCAAGGTGAAGCTGGTGGCAAAGATGCTCAAGGCAATCCACGCTCAGGAAAGCAAGAAAGCTGCCCGGGAGAAAGCCAAAGCCGTGGTAGAAGAACTGCGTTCCATGAAACTGAAGGAGGCTGCCAAGAAGATAGAGGATGGTATTGAGGAAACGCTTACCTACTGCGATTTTCCCAGTGAACATTGGACCCGCATCCGTACCAACAATGTCATTGAGAGGCTTAACCGGGAGATCCGCCGCCGCACTCGTGTAGTGGGCAGTTTCCCGGACGGCAACTCCCCTCATGCTGGTCTGCGCTCGGCTGCGCCATGTGGCCGGCACCCAGTGGGGCAACAAGAAGTACATGAACATGAAGCACCTGGAGGCTGCCTTTGAGGACGCCTCCATTGCTGGCTGACTTCTCTCATGCCAGAGTTTGCAAACCATTTTGCGAAAATTTCTGGACCTGTTGACAAAGATAAAATATAGGCTGAGAAATCATATTCTCAGCCCACATTTTATCCATATATATTGCAGAAAAGATGGCCTTAGCCATTCTCATGCTCAACATGGTCTGCCTGGATGGTAGCTGGGTCTGTCGGGACGGGCGATTATAGGGCGGTTACCTTCATTCTACCAGAGATCTGCAAACCATGTCTTCTTTTGTCCTCTTTTCAATTTTGCGAAACTTATTGTACCTTATCCAAAAACCCCCGCCTCGTTTAAGAAGCGGGGGCAGGGGTATGGGCAAAAGCCGCTGGGGTTACCGGTTAGAAGGGCAAACCAAAGAGGCTCAGGCCAGTGGAGACAGGTCCTGGGAAATCAGAGGTGTTTTTCACCTCAATTTCTCCATTCTCTCCCGTTCCCTTCGCGCCAGCATTTTTAAGGGTAGCCTTAATCGCAGTGTTTTCATTGTTGCAGTAGAGGGTCACAATGCGGTTGGTGAAGGCATGATCAACAACACTGCCAACGGAAGTGGTGGGACAGGTAACCGTCATGCTTGCATTGGGGATGCAGAGGTGAAGCTTGATTCCCTCGTTGGCGGCCTGGAAGGCCCCCTCTCTGATTGTCAAATTTGTTGTGTTCGGCAGGGTCACATAGGCCAGTTTGTCGCAGATTGAAAAAGCACCTATAGAAATCGAGTCCAGCCTGGTGCAGGCACTCAGATCAACCCGGGTCAGGTTGTCGCAGCCAGAAAAAGAGAACAAGTCAATGGTCTCAAGGCTCCCAGGCAGGGTGACGCTGGAAAGGCTGGTGCAGTCGTAAAAGGCGTGCGAGCCAATGGTCTCGAGGCTGTCGGGCAGGTCGATGCTGGAAAGGCTGGTGCAGTCGTAAAAGGCGTGCGAGCCAATGGTCTCAAG
>CASFKT010000018.1 GCA_949295195.1 uncultured bacterium
CGCACCTCAAGCATCGTCCCCATAGGCCCCCTCCTTTCGCCGCCACAGCAGGGCGGCCAGCACCGGCACCGCCAGCAGCACGGTAAAAATACTCAGGGGGAGGGTGTAGCCCCGGGCGGGCAGGTCGGCGCACAGCAGCACCGCGCCCCCCACCAGTCCGCACAGGGGCAGGTAGGGCCCGCCCCGCCGGCCCAGCAGCAGCCGGGCAATGTGGGGGGCGATCAGCCCCACAAAGGCCACCGCCCCCAGAACGGACACCACCGCCGCCACCATCAGGGTGGTGAGGGTCAGCAGCACCCCCCGCCAGAACACCGGGTCCAGCCCCAGGCTCCGGGCCTGCTCATCCCCCAGGGAGAGCATCAGAATGGGGCGGCGCAGCAGAAGCAGGGCGACGGTGCACAGGACCACCGCCGCCGCCGGGAGGGGCAGCTTGTCCGCCGTCATGGCGGAGAGGCTGCCCATGGTCCACACCTCGATGGCGGCCAGCTCCCGATGGCGGCCAGCTCCCGCTCCGGGTCGGCCATCACCTTCAGGGTCATGAGCCCCGCCTCCGCCAGGGAGGAGACGATGACCCCCGCCAGAATATAGCTGCCGGTGCGCTCCAGCCGGGCCGCCCCCACCAGAAGGAGCACCAGGGCCAGGGCGGCCATCCCCATGAGGAAGGAGCCCCCCATGATCTCCAGCCGGGTTCCGGCCCCCAGCACAATGGCGCAGGCCGCTCCCAGAGAGGCCCCCGAGGCCACCCCGGTCAGGTCGGGGGAGGCCAGCGGGTTGCGGAACACCGTCTGGTACACGCCTCCCGCCAGCCCCAGGGCCCAGCCCGCCAGCAGCCCCATGCACATCCTGGGGAACCGCAGCTGCCAGAACACCTGGGCCTCCAGGGTCCCCTCCATTCCCCCGGCGAGGATGGAGCCGATCTGAGACAGAGAGAGGGGAAAGCTGCCCACAAAGAGGGAGACGGTCCCCAGCCCCCCCACCAGGAGGAGGCAGGCCGCGGCGGCGGCCCAGTCCCGCCCATGCTTCTTCAAGGCGCTTTCCCCTTTCTCACAAAGACAGGACCTCACTTGGTGATGAGCGAGGCATCCACTGAAAAGCCGTAGAAGGTCTGATAGAAGTCCTGGGCGTCGGCCGTGAACTCCTCAAAGGGATATACGTCGGGGTGGAGCACGCTGGTCATCCACATAGTGCCCAGAATGCCGGAGGGCACGGGGGAGTCCCACTCCTCGATGCCGCCGGGCATCTGATAGACCGCGCCGTCCTGCACCGCGGGCAGGGCGGAGAGCTGGGGGTCCTCCACCACATCCTGGACGGTGTACTCCGCCCCGGCGGGGAGGACGACGACCTGGGGCGCCATGGCCAGCACGTCCTCATAGGAGACCTCCGTCCAGTAGTCCCCCTCCAGGCCGTCCCCGGCGTTGACGCCGCCGGCCTGCCGGATGAGGGTGCTCTGGTACATGGAGGCGGGGGCGGTGGCCAGGAAGGAGGAGTTGCTGCCCATGTAGACCACGGGGGCCTCGGTATCCCGGGTCAGCTCCGCCATCCGGTCCAGCTGCTCCTGATAGTAGCTGGTGAGAGCCTCGGCCCGGTCCTCCAGCCCAAGGACGGTCCCCATGAGCTGGAGCATCTCCACCAGGGCCTCATGGCTCTCGGGGTTGACCACCAGCACGGGGATACCCAGCTGGGTGAGGGTGTCGGCGTAGTCCGCCAGGGCCTGGGGCATGATGACCAGCTCGGGCTCCAGGGCGGCGGTGGCCTCCACGTCCAGCTCCTTCATGGTGCCCACCTGGGGCTTCTCCAGCAGCTCAGGGGCGGCCATCTGGTAGATGGGGCGGGTGTCCGCCTTCTTCTCCAGGCCCACCACCCGGTCCTCCGCCCCCAGGGCGATGGCCGCATAGGTGGAGATGTAGTAGCAGCTGACAACGGACTGGGCCGGTCCCTCCAGAACCACCTCCCGGCCCGCCTGGTCGGTGAGGACGATCTGGCCCTCCGCCTGACCGGCGCTCTCCGCGGGGGCGCTGCCCGAGGCGGAGACGCTGCCGGACGCAGAGCTGCCCGCTCCGCCGGAGCAGGCGGCGCAGGCCAGCGCCATGGACAGGGCCAGCGCCAGGGCGGCGATTCGTTTCCATGTTCTGTGTTTCAAGCGTTTCACTCCTTCTGGTTGGTTCTGACATGCAGAGTACAGGTCATTCTATCCTGCCCCGCATCATTTGTCAAAGATTTTCCACAGGCCTGTGTTTACTCCCTGGCCGCCGGGTACTCGCTGCACAGCAGGCGGTAGGGGGGCTCGTCCTCCTCGATGGTTGGGAAGCGGCCCAGCTGCTCATAAAAGCGGTTGTCCGTGTTGTCGTCGTTGCACTGGCTCACCTCGCCCAGCAGCACCGGGCCGGAGCCGGGCTCCACGGTAAAGTCGTGGTAGAGGTAGGGAGAGATGGTGATGCTCTCCCCCGGGGTCAGCCGCACCTGGGTCCCCGCAGGGACCACCATCTCCCGGCCGTCCACATGAATATGGACCTCCCTCTCCCGGTCCAGGTCCTCGTCGGGGGTGGAGTGATATACCCGGATGAGCACGTTCCCGCCGCCCCGGTTGATGATGTCCTCCATCTTGGACCAGTGGAAGTGCATGGGGGAGTACTGCCCCTCCTTGATATAGAGGAGCTTTTCCGCATAAGTCTTGGTGTACTGGTCCAGCTTTAGATTCCCGTTGCGGAGGGTGATGAGGGAGAACCCCATCTTGTCAAAATCCCCCATGCCATAGTCGGTGATGTCCCACCCCAGCATGTTGTCCCGGATCTCGTCGTAGTCGTGCCCCTTCTCCTTCCACTCCTCCGGCGTGAACCCGCAGAAGGGGGGCAGGGCAAAGCGGTACTCCCGCACCATCTGCTCCATCTCTCTCAGAGCGGCGTTGATCTCACTGCGCTTCATAAAAATAACCTCCTTACAGAGCTCCGGCTTTCCCCTTGATTTTACCATAAAGAACCGGCTTTCACAATTCAGAACTGCGCAGGTCCGCAAAGTCAGAAAATGCCGTTACGTTTGCGCCCCGCAGCGGCGCAAACGTCCGCGCTCCGCTTGCCGGAATCCTTGCACAGCAAGACTTCCGGGGCATTTGATCCCATTCGAGGCGGGCTGCCGCCCCCTCGAGCTCCTCCGCCCTGTCTCAGGCGGATTTGATTCTGCACAGGTTTTCCGGCAAACTGAAAGGACACGACCATAGGTCGTGTCCTTTTTTCGGCGCTGGGTGAATTTTCGGTGAAGGATATTGGATTTAGAGGAATACGTTTTTTGTATGATATTGGGGCGGAGCAGTCTCACTCCCGCGAAATGAGAAATGCATTTTTCGTATCATACAAAATGAAAAAAGGGCATTTCACATTTCTCCCATGAGGGAGTATGCTTTGGGTGAACGCTGACTTGGATTCCGTTAGAATGGAGGCTATGTATGAAGTATACGCAATTGGGTAATTCAGATTTGAATGTGTCCCGCATCTGCATGGGCTGCATGGGCTTTGGAGACGCCTCCAACGGCCAGCACAGCTGGACGCTTGACGAGGGACACTCCCGGGAGATCATCCGGCGCGGCCTGGAGCTGGGGGTCAACTTCTTCGACACCGCCATCGGCTACCAGAGCGGCACCAGCGAGCAGTACCTGGGCCGGGCTCTGCGGGACTTCGCCAAGCGGGACGAGGTGGTGGTAGCAACCAAGTTCCTTCCCCGCACCAATGAGGAAATTGAGGCGGGCGTCTCCGGGCAGGGACACATCCGCCGGCTGCTGGAGAGGAGCCTGCAGAGCCTGGGGATGGACCACGTGGACCTGTATATCTACCACATGTGGGACTACCAGACGCCCCTCTATGACATCATGGACGGTTTGAATCAGATGGTGAAGGAGGGCAAGACCCGGTATATCGGCATCTCCAACTGCTTCGCCTGGCAGCTGTGCAAGGCAAACGCCCTGGCGGAAAAAGAGGGCTTTGCCAGGTTCGTCTCGGTGCAGGGCCACTACAACCTGATTTTCCGGGAGGAGGAGCGGGAGATGGCCCCCTTCTGCCGGGAGGAGAACATCGCCATGACGCCGTACAGTTCGCTGGCCGGCGGCCGACTCTCCAAGCACCCCGGTGAGACCTCCAAGCGGCTTCAGGAGGACAGCTACGCACAAATGAAATATGGCGGCATGGCGCACCAGGATGCTCCCATCATCCAGCGGGTGGCGGAGCTGGCCGGCCGGCACGGCGTCTCCATGACCGAGATCTCCCTGGCCTGGCTGCTGACCAAGGTGACCGCTCCTGTGGTGGGAGCCACCAAGCTCCATCACATCGAGGGAGCCGCCAAGGCGGTGGATCTGGAACTGACGGCGGAGGAGTGCGCCTACCTGGAGGAACCCTATGTCCCCCATCCCCTGGTAGGCGTGATGGCGCAAAATACGCCGGCCGCGGCAAAAGAGAGCCACGTGTGGTCCACCGGAAATCAGAAAATTTGAGAAAACATCCGCCGGGCGGCCCCGGCGGATGTTTTCTTGCATGGTCTGCTTTTCGCTTCCAGTATGCAAATGCCACGTTCTTTTCTAAAATTCAAAAATCGTATGACTTGCGCCGATTTATGTTGCTTCTCTCCGGTTTCAGTGCTATTCTTGAATTGAAGGGGGTGACATTCCATGGAGATCCGCGTGCTGAAATATTTTCTGCTGGTCGCCCGGGAGGAGAACATCACCAAGGCGGCAAACCTTCTGCATCTCACCCAGCCCACCCTGTCCAGGCAGCTGATGCAGCTGGAGGAGGAGCTGGGGGTCCAGCTGTTTCGCCGGAGCAAGCACCACATCATCCTGACGGAGGAGGGGATGCTGCTCCGCCGGCGGGCGGAGGAGATCGTGGCGCTGGCAGACAAGACAAAGGATGACCTTCAGCACCGGGAGGAGCAGCTGACCGGTACCATCGCGGTGGGAAGCGGGGAATTGCAGAGTTCCCGATTTTTGACCCAGCTTCTCACGGCTTTCCAGGAGAAGAATCCTCTGGTCAGATTTGCGATCTACAGCGGGAACTCCGACAACATCAAAGAGCGCATTGAGCGGGGCCTGCTGGATGTGGGCCTCCTGCAGGAGCCGGTGGACATCAGTAAATACAGCTTTGTCCGCACGCCGTGCTGGGAGCAGTGGGGCGTGCTGGTACGGGATGACTCAGAATTGGCCGCCAGGGAAAATGTCAGCCCTGCAGAACTGGCTTCCGTTCCCCTGATCCTGCCGGAGCGGGAAAGTGTCCAGAATGAACTGTTCAACTGGTTCGGCTCCTATGCAGAGGGACTTCATATCACGGCCACCGGAAACCTGCTCTATAATCTGGCCTCCCTGGTCCGGGCCAGCGGCGGTAGCGTCCTCACACTGAACCTGGACTGCACCTATGAGGGACTTCGTTTTATTCCCCTGTCACCTCCCTTGGAATCCAACACCGTGCTGGTGTGGAAGAAGGCACAGACCTTCTCTGCCGCCGCAGCGGCCTTGATCAAGTTTTCTGAGAAATACATTTCCGGCATGAAATGAAATTTAATATAAGCATTAGACATTGCGTTATGACCGAGCTAAAATATAGGCGTTCCAAGCGGAACGCCTGTATTTTTTATGTGAAACCGGCTGATGGGAAGGGGTGATGGCATGACGATCCATGAGGCCAGCGAGCGGTACAATATCCCCCTGGAGATTTTAAGGGAGTACGAGCGCTGGGGCCTGTGCGGCACAGTAAAGCAGGTCATGGGCGCCTGGCAGTATGACGATACGGATCTGGAACGCCTGAGTATGGTCATGACCCTGCACGATGTGGGATTTGAGAACGATGAGATTGAAACCTACATGAAACTCCTGCTGGAACAGGAGGGCACCGAGACCCAGCGCCTGCGGATGCTGGACCAAAAGCGGGGACACACACTGGATGAGATCCATTTTCGGGAAAAGCAGCTGGAGCGGCTGGACTATCTTCGCTACCACATCCGCAAGCAGCAGGAAGCAAAGCAAGGTTGACCACTGCTCTCATTCAAACAGATCAAAATATGTAAGGAGGAATTTTCTATGAAGATCCAGGACAAAGCCGTATTTGATGAACAGAACGTATTTGGCCAGGGAGCGGCCAACACCGCCTTTGCCCAGTTCTTTATCGGCAACTCCTATCTGAATCCCCTGACCAAGCCCGGCGAGAGCGCGGTGGGGCTGGCCAATGTCACCTTTGAGCCGGGCTGCCGCAACAACTGGCACATCCACCACGCCAAGAGCGGCGGCGGCCAAATTCTCATCTGTACTGCCGGCGAGGGCTGGTACCAGGAAGAGGGCAAGGACGCCGTCAGCCTGACTCCCGGCACCGTCATCGTCATCCCTCCGGAAGTGAAACACTGGCACGGGGCCAAGGCGGACAGCTGGTTCAGCCACATCGCCGTGGAGGTGCCCGGCGAGGAGACCAGCAACGAGTGGCTGGAGCCGGTGAACGACGCAGCCTATTCCAAACTGTAAAGTATTCGTGAGCCAGACGCACCGGCCCCCACTATTGGAGGTTTCGGCTGCGTCTGGCGCCATAAGGAGGCTGAACCAATGAAGCTGACCATCGGAGAGACGGTTTTGACCGCCACTTTGGCGGACAACTCCTCCGTAAAGGCGCTGGAGGAGAAATTGAAGGACGGCCCCATTGCCATCCAAATGGAGGACTACGCCCGTATGGAAAAGGTGGGAACCTTCCCTTTCACCTGCCAACGAATGATCAGCCCATTACCACAAAGGCCGGGGATCTGATCCTCTATCTGGGTAACTCCTTTGTGATCTATTACGCCCCCAACTCCTGGCGGTTTACCCGTCTGGGACAGATTGAGGGGGTCACGGCCCAGGAGTTGAAGAAGATTTTGGGGCGGGGCAGCGTCACAGTCACCCTCTCCTTGAATTGAACACAGCAGAAAGGAGTTTGAATCAACCATGATGAAGAACTATCGGAACACTGACCCGGAATTTGCAGAGCGTGTGGAACACTTCGCCTTTGACGAGGTGGTGAATGAGCCCGGCCAACAGCTGGACGAGGTCACCCGGCACATGGCCATTCTGGCCACCCTGCTGGGCTGCCAGGGAACGGAGGTCTTTCGCCGGGAGCTGCCCCAGGCCCTGGACGCCGGGGTGACCCCGGTGATGGCCAAGGAGATCGTCTATCAGGCGGTGGACTACCTGGGAATGGGCCGGGTGCTCCCCTTCCTGGATATCACCAATGAGGTGCTGACCGCCCGGGGCGTGGCCCTGCCCCTGGAGGGACAGGCCACCACCACTATTGAGAATCGGCTGGAGAAGGGCGCCCAGGCCCAGGCGGATATCTTTGGCCCCCAGATGCTGGAGGCGTGGAAGGCTGGGCATATCAACCGCTGGCTGGCCGCCAACTGCTTCGGCGACTACTACACCCGCACCGGGCTCACGCTGGCCCAGCGGGAGATGATCACTTTCTGCTTCCTGGCTGCCCAGGGCGGCTGCGAGCCCCAGCTCACCAGCCATGCCAAGGGCAACATAAACCTGGGCAACGACAAGGACTTCCTGATCCGGGTGGTCTCCCAGTGCCTGCCCTACATCGGCTACCCCCGGAGCCTGAACGCCGTAACCTGTGTAAACAAAGCGGCGGAGGGCTGAGCCGCGGCGATCCTTCAAGCCAATTTCCTCTCCCAGGCGTTGAAGCGGACGGCGTCAACAGCGGAAATGTGACCGAATGACCAGATTAACAAAGAAAGCCTTGGATGGAAGAGACCCTTCCATCCAAGGCTTTTCTTATTTTTGCAATGCAGTCTCCATCTGCTCCTGATCCAGAAAAGCCAGGCACCGGGTGTATCACCCAGTTGGACAACCACCTGTGGAAGGGGCGCTGCTTCCCCAAGGCCAACGGGAAACACATAACCTCTTGATTTGGAAAAACAAGCGGAAAGCTGCAAAAAAGCCGCTGCTTTCTCTCGAAAACAGCGGTTTCTATGGTAAAGCACTACAATCTAGATATTTCAAATTTTCGATTTGCCATCTTGACATCTTACTCAACGGCCCTTCTGGGCCGCGCCGCTTTTGCGGCGTTCGAGCGTTTTGCCACAGGCAAAACCTCGGCGGACTGCGCCCGCAGGCGCGTTTCGGAGCGCAACCGCCGCGAAGCGGCGGCACTTGGCGCGGAGATGGACGGCTTCGCCGCCCTGAGCATTAAAATACCGAAGGGTGCAGCCGCCTTTGGGCGGCGGAACCCAAAACGAAAGGACATCCTTTCGGATGTCCTTTCGTTTTGGTGGACGATACAGGACTTGAACCTGTGACCTCCCGCACGTCAAGCGGATGCTCTACCAGCTGAGCTAATCGTCCGAACAGCATGGATTATTATACTTGGCCGCGCAGGTTTTGTCAATCCCTTTTTTTGATTTTTCTGATTTCCCCGCCTGGAGGGGGTAAAAAATCCCAGAGAATTTTTCCTTTTTCTGTGGCAAACTCCCGGCTTTATGTTATACTAAGGACGTATATTTTTGATGCTTGAAGGAGGACTTCATCATGCTGACCCTTGATCTGTCAAAATTGAATGGATTCCTGCCCCAGGACTATCTGTCCAGCCGGGAAGATGCCCTGCGGGAGGCGGCCCGGATGCTCGCCGAGCACAACGGCCCCGGCGGCGACTTCACCGGCTGGGTAACCCTGCCCCGGGACTATGACAAGGAGGAGTTCGCCCGCATCCAGGCGGCGGCCAAGCGCATCCAGCAGCAGTCCCAGGTGCTGGTGGTCATCGGCATCGGCGGCTCCTATCTGGGCGCCCGGGCGGTGATCGAGCTGCTGGGCTCCCCCAATTATAACCTGAAGCAGAAAAATACCCCTGACATTCTCTTCGCCGGCAACGGCCTGTCCACCGACGCCCTGCTGGAGACCATCTCTCTCATCGGCGACCGGGACTTCTCGGTGAACGTGATCTCCAAGTCGGGCACCACCACCGAGCCCGCCGTGGCCTTCCGCATTTTCAAGCAGATGCTGGAGGAGAAGTACGGCAAGGAGGGGGCCCGGGAGCGCATCTACGCCACCACCGACAAGGCCCGGGGCGCCCTGAAGGGCCTGGCCGACCAGGAGGGCTATGAGGAGTTTGTGGTGCCTGACGAGGTGGGCGGCCGCTACTCCGTCCTCACCGCCGTGGGCCTGCTGCCCATCGCCGTGGCCGGCATCGACATTGAGGCCCTGATGTACGGCGCAGCTCAGGCCATGGAGGCCCTGTCTGCCCCCGGCGCGGACAACCCCGCCTGGCAGTATGCCGCCGCCCGCCACACCCTGTACGAGGGGGGCAAGAAGGTGGAGCTGCTGGCCTGCTACGAGCCCTGCTTCCGGTTCTTCGCCGAGTGGTGGAAGCAGCTCTACGGCGAGAGCGAGGGCAAGGAGGGCAAGGGCCTGTTCCCCGCCAGCGTGGAGTACACCGCAGACCTGCACTCCATGGGCCAGTATATCCAGGAGGGCGAGCGCCTCATGCTGGAGACGGTGGTCCAGTTCGCCCCCAAGGGGGAGTTCCTCATCCCCAACGACCCGGAGAATGTGGATGGCCTGAACTTCCTGTCCGGCAAGCCCCTGTCCTTCGTGGCGGAGCAGGCTATGCGGGCGGTGATCCTGGCCCACGTGGACGGTGGCGTGCCCAACGTGCGCATCCAGATGCCCGCCCTGTCTGAGGCGGTCACCGGCTACCTCATCTACTTCTTCGAGTATGTGTGCGGCCTGTCCGGCTACCTGCTGAAGGTCAACCCCTTCAACCAGCCCGGCGTGGAGGCCTATAAGAACAACATGTACGCCCTCCTGGGCAAGCCCGGTTATGAGGCCCAGAAGGCCGAGCTGGAGAAGCGTCTGTAAAAGGCTGCTCCCAGCTTTCAGTCAGCGGGGCTTGCCCAGGAGCCCGCGCTCCCAAATTCCAGACAGACAAATGTCCCCGCCGCAGCTGCGGCGGGGACATTTTTGTTCAAACCTGTTTGCTGTTGGGGTCCTGCATGGTCAGGCCGATCCGGCCCCGCTTCTCGTCCACATCCACCACCCACACGGTGATGATATCTCCCACAGAGAGGACCTCCGAGGGGTGCTTCACCCGCCGGGGCAGGCGGCTGATGTGGACCAGGCCGTCCTGGTGGACGCCGATGTCCACAAAGGCCCCGAAGTCGATGACGTTGCGGACCGTCCCCTGGAGCTCCATCCCCGGCTTCAGGTCCTTGAGCTCCATCACGTCGGTGCGCAGAATGGGAGGCGGCAGCTCGTCCCGGGGGTCCCTGCCGGGCTTGAGCAGCTCCTTGATGATGTCCGTCAGGGTGGGCACACCCACCCCGCAGATCTCCGCCAAATTCTCCAGCCTCAGGGCCTCCGCCTTCTCCTTCAAGCCGCCAATCTTCCCGGCGCTCACGTCCTCCAGGGTGCAGCCGCAGGCCTCCAGCAGCTTCTGGGCGGCGGCGTAGCTCTCCGGGTGGACCCCGGTGTGGTCCAGCACCGCCGGGCTCTCAGGCACCCGCAGGAAGCCGGCGCACTGCTCAAAGGCCTTGGGCCCCAGCTTGGGTACGTTCAGAATCTGTTTTCGGGCGGTGAAGGCCCCGTGCTCCTCCCGGTAAAGGACCAGGTTCTTGGCAGTGGCGGCGTTCAGGCCGGACACCCGCCGCAGCAGGGAGGGGGAGGCGGTGTTCACATCCACCCCCACCGCGTTGACGCAGTCCTCCACCACCCCGTCCAGGGCCTCCCCCAGGCGGGCCTGGGGCATGTCGTGCTGGTACTGGCCCACGCCGATGGCCTTGGGGTCAATCTTCACCAGCTCGGCCAGGGGGTCCTGGAGCCGCCGGGCGATGGACACCGCGCTTCTCAGATTCACGTCAAACTGGGGGAACTCCTCGGCGGCCAGCTTGCTGGCGGAGTACACGGAGGCCCCCGCCTCGTTGACAATCATGTACCGAAGATTGCCTCCCAAGCGGCGGATGAGCTCCACCGTCATCTGCTCGGTCTCCCGGCTGGCGGTGCCGTTGCCGATGGCGATATGCTCCACCCCGTGTCTCCGCACCAGCTTGGAGAGGGTCTCAATGGCCTCCTCCTTCTGGCGTTTCCCGTGGGTGGGGTAGACCACCGCCGTGTCCAGCACCCGGCCGGTGCCGTCCACCACCGCCACCTTGCACCCCATGCGGTAGCCCGGGTCCAGGCCCATGGTCACCCGCCCCTTCACCGGGGGCTGCATGAGCAGGGGTTTCAGGTTCAGGGCAAACATGTGGATGGCCCTCTCGTCCGCCTGGTCGGTGAGGTAGCTGCGGATCTCCCGCTCCATGGAGGGCTGGATCAGCCGGTCGTAGGCGTCGTCCGCCGCGGCCCGGACAAAGTCCATGCAGGCCCGGCCGGGCACCGCAACCCGGCGCACCGTCACATGGGCGGACTCCGGGTCCAGCTCCACAGACACCTTCAAAAAACCTTCCCGCTCCCCCCGGTTGATGGCCAGGGTCTGGTACCCCTGTACCTTGCCCACCGGGCACTTGAAGCCGTAGTAGAGGCGGTAGACGCTGTCCCTTGGCTCCGCGTCCGCCGCCTTGGATACTAGCATGGCACGTTTCAGATACTGCTGCCGGAGCTTCTTCCGGACCACAGCGTCGTCGGAGATCTGTTCCGCCAGGATGTCGCTGGCCCCCTGGAGGGCGTCCTGGATGGTCTCCACCCCTTTCTCCGGGTCTACATAGGCCTGGGCGGCCTCCTCAGGGGCCACCGGAGCTCCACCCCGGGCGGACAGCAGCTCCGCCAGCGGCTCCAGCCCCCTCTCCCGGGCAATGGTGGCCCGGGTGCGGCGCTTGGGCTTGTAGGGCCGGTACAGGTCTTCCACCTCCGCCAGCGTCTCGGCGGCCGCCAACGCAGACTTCAGTCTGCAATTCAGCTTGCCCTGACCTTCAATGGCGGAGCGCACCTCCTCCTTCCGGGCCTCCAGATTCCGCAGGTACTGGAGGCGCTCAGCCAGCTGCCGCAGGAGCTGGTCGTCCATGGAGCCGTGGAGCTCCTTTCGGTAGCGGGCGATAAAGGGGATGGTGTTTCCCTCGTCAATGAGATGGACTACATTTTCCACCTGATGTGCCGGCCGCTCCAGCTCCTGAGCCAGCCGCTGTATCATTGCATCCATCTGGACACGCTCCTTTGTTAATCGTACCTTTTAGTTTAGCTGAAAATCCGCAAAAAGTCCAGGGCAGACCTGCAATCCGGGCATACAGATTCTGCAAATTTTGAGAAATCTCAAATTTCTTTTTCCGCGCTGGGATATTTTGCTCCCCCGGCGGATATTCCTTATGAAACGCGTTTGGGGGGCCCCCTTCCGGGGCCCCGGGAGACTAACCCATCTCAGGAGGTGTACTTCCATGACGGACGAAGCATTCAGCCGGGCGGCGCCCGGACCTACGGCGACACCCTGTTCCGGGTGGCCTACCACGCCCTGCAGAACCGGGCGGACGCCGAGGATGTGATGCAGACCGTCCCCAATCTGTGCTTTGCAAGTTCTGCCCCGGTTCTCCTCCCTGAAACAAAAAGGAAAGACACGCTTTTCCGCGTGTCTTTCCCTTTTTGCGGCGTGATCAGGACCCGAATCAATAGACTTCAATCTCAGTCATGGAAATTTCCCCTCTCTGATAATAGTGTGGGGCGGCAGCACCCCTTGCTGTCGCCCCATGTCTGCCTACCAGCAAAGGCGGGCGGGGCTGTCAACGGCGGCGCAGTATGCGCCGTTCATCTTGACCGTTGACTGGCTTGACTGGCTTTGCTACTCATAAACGATATGTTACATAGATGTAATAAAGCAAATTAGTCCAAAGTATAGCAAGAGGATAACTGCTAAGAACACTATTACTGAAATGATTGATTTCTTCCAGTTCTTTTCACGCACTCCATCAATCACAAATTTAAGCATGATAACCAATAATGCTACTACGACTAAAGCTAATAAACTTATAAATCCCATAGAACGCTCCTTTTATTAATTACCTGTACTTGACACCGCAAAAAGGGCATGACTTTAACTTTCTTGTCGCAAATGGAAGTAGCTTTCCGCAAGCTGGACATCTTCCAAAAATCAGTCGAAAAATTACAATTATTCCGAATAACCCGAAAATCATCATTGGAACAGTTTGCACACTTATAAAACTGCCTATTACCAACAATACAATAATGAGTGTTACAATGACACCTGTGATAAAATCAACATCTCTTGAGCTAAAAATCCGATGGCGCTTCAATTTAATCGAATAGTCAATAATTTGGTTGATTGCTTCATCGACGTTCTTATTTTCAACAGTGCTGATTTTCTCGCCGTCAAGAAGTTCTGAAACAGATATGCCTAGTTCTGCTGACAATAATTGTAAAAGCGACAAGTCTGGCATGTTTTTTCCGGTCTCCCAACGAGAAACACTTTTTTGTGTTACGCCGAGTTTTACAGCTAACTGTTCCTGTGTCATACCCTTTTCTTTGCGAAGTTCCGAAATGAATTTTCCAATTTTAATTTGATCCATTGGCTCACCTCCACTTGAAAGTTTATCATTTTTATGCTCAAAATGATAGGACATAGAGCGAGTATTTAAGAAATCACGAGAAAACGATAGGACATACTGCAAGTATTTGAGAAATACAGAACAAATGGTAGTAAGGTTTTTACATTTTCGGTAACTATGATTAATTTCTCTTATTGCCTACATATTACAGAATAGTGTGGGCTGATTGTCTTTTGATATTGTGTTACTTTACGGCACATGAGCATTCGGTTCGGGCTTGTTTCAACGTGGTGGAAGCAACAGAACTTGAACCTGCGGCCTGACCCGTTGGAGGCGGTGTACCGCCGAACCGGGCAGAAAACGAACAAGCCCGAACCTTTCGGTTCGGGCTTGTTTCAATGTGGTGGAGACAACAGAACTCGAATCTGTGACCTTCCGCGTGTGAGGCGGACGCTCTACCGGCTGAGCTATGCCTCCATATAGGAGAAACGGCGGGGAAGTGAGGTGGTGACCCGGACGGGACTCGAACCCGTGTTGCCGCCGTGAAAGGGCGGAGTCTTAACCGCTTGACCACCGGGCCGTTTTATATGGAACGGACTGGTGTCCGAACTTGATAAAGTGGTAGCGGCACCTGGATTCGAACCGGGGACAACTCGGGTATGAACCGAGTGCTCTAGCCAACTGAGCTATGCCGCCTTTTAGAAGGGGCCTGTCCTCTCGAACAGGGCAAGAGAGATTATAGCGTATTCCCCTGGAATTGTCAACAGGTTTTTCAAACTTTTTTATTTTTTCTTCCCGGGGGAGCAGACGCTCCCCCGGGATCGGGCCGGCGGGCCGTCAGGCCCCGGCTCACTTCTCAAATTTGCTGCGGTGGTCCACCATGATCTCAGAGCACAGCTGTGCGGTGGTGGGCGGCGTGTATGTAATGGCGTTGGCCCCCGCCCGGATGGTGCGGAGGATGTCCTCATCCCTGGGGCCGCCGGTGGCGATGATGGGCACGTCGGGGAATTTCTCCCGGATGTGGGCCACGATCTCCGGGGTCTTGGCCGCGCCGGACACGTTGAGGATGTCCGCTCCGGCGGCCAGCCGGCCGCCAATGTCCATCTCCTCTGAGACAATGGTGGTGATGACGGGGATGTCCACCACCTGCTTGATCTTGGTGATCGTCTCATTGGCGATGGGGACGTTGAGCACCACGCCGAAGGCCCCCTGGTTCTCCGAAAATTCGGCCATGCGCACCGAGCGGTCCCCGCTGGTCACGCCGCCTCCCACCCCCACAAAGCAGGGCACGTCGGAGACGCTGATGATGGCCTGGGTGATGGAGGGCTGGGGCGTGAAGGGGTAGACCGCGATGATGGCGTCCGCATTCACGTTTTTGATGATGGCCACGTCAGTGGAGAAGACCAGGGATTTGATCCTCCGGCCGAACACCCGGATGCCGCTGCACTCGCTGATGCAGTGGGGGATAGTGAGCAGATGGCTGCGCAGGGTCCCCTTGTACTCTGGAATCTGTTTCATAGGCACCTTCCTTTCCGCGCGGCGCGCCGCCGCGCTTGAATTTTCCGATTTTCTTAACGTCCTAATTATACCACGGGACGCGGGCCAGGGGTAGGAGGCAAAATGTAAATTTTTTTCGGTTTGGTCCCACCTATGGAAAACCGGGCCCGGAAGCCGCCGAAAGGGCGGCACCGGACCCGGTTTTTTGTGCAAAATGGCAGAATGTGAGAAAATCAGCGGAAATACTCCGCGCCGGACTCAAAGAGGGGCTGGTGCTTGTTGCCGGGGATGTTGACGCCCACGAAGGGACCCCGGCGCTCCAGATGGCCCATCTTGCCGAAGACCCGGCCGTCGGGGGAGAAGATGCCCTCGATGGCCTCCATGGAGCCGTTGGGGTTGGCGTCAATGTCCATGGTGGGCTGTCCGGCGGCATTCACGTACTGGGTGGCCACCTGGCCGTGGGCAATCAGCTCGGCAATCACCTGGGCGGGGGCCACGAAGCGGCCCTCCCCGTGGGAGATGGGGATGGTGTGCTCTTCGCCCACCTGAGATTTGAGCATCCAGGGGGAGTTGACGCTGGCCACCCGGGTGGTGACGTAGCTGGACTGGTGGCGGCCGATGAGGTTATAGGTCAGGGTGGGGCATTGGTCGTCCATGTCCCGGATCTCCCCGTAGGGCACCAGGCCCAGCTTCACCAGGGCCTGGAAGCCATTGCAGATGCCCAGCATCAGGCCGTCCCGGTTTTTCAGCAGGTCCATGACCGCGTCGGACAGGGCGGGGGAGCGCAGGAAGGAGGCGATGAACTTACCGGAGCCGTCGGGCTCGTCGCCGCCGGAGAAGCCGCCGGGGAGGACCACCATCTGGGCCGAGCGGATGGCCTTCTCCAGGGCCTGGGCCGACTGGGCCAGCAGGTCGGTGGACAGGTTGCGGATGACAATGATCTCCGGCTGGATGCCCGCCCGGAGGCAGGCCTGGGCGGTGTCGTACTCGCAGTTGGTGCCGGGGAATACGGGGATGACCGCCTTGGGCCGGGCCACCTTGTGCTTGCACACGGCGATGGACCGCTTGTCCCAGGAGATGGGGGCCACCGCCTCGGTGGTGCCCGCCTTGGTGGGGTACACCTTCTCCAGCACGCCCTCGTTGAGCTGGAGCAGCTCCTCAATGGAGGCGCTGTCCTTGCCGATGGTGATGGTGGGCTCCGCGGTGGTAAAGCCGATACGGTCGGCGCAGGGCAGGTCCACCTCCTGGGTGAGCTCAGCCACGATCATGCCGGGATAGGGTCCCCACCAGGGGGCGCCCGCCTGGGGATCATTCATAAAGCCGATGGAGTTGCCGAAGGACATCTTCATCACGGCCTCCGCCGCGCCGTTCTCCACCGCCCAGGCGGCCTTCACCTTGCCCTGCCGGTGCAGGTCGTGGAAGGCCTCCCAGGCCTCCTTCAGGTGCTCTGCGCTGGAGGAGCCGCCGAAGGTATACACCGGGTGGCCCGCCTCCTTGAACTCGGGAGACAGGACCTCGCCGGCCTTAATGGGGGCGATGGCGAAGGAGATGAGGGTGGGAGGCACGTCCAGGTCGTTGAAGGAGCCGGACATGGAGTCCTTGCCGCCGATGGCCGCCCGGCCGAAGTCCAGCTGGGCCTTCAGAGCGCCCAGCAGGGCGGCGAAGGGCTTGCCCCAGCGCTCCGGTTCGCTGCGCAGCTTCTCAAAGAACTCCTGGAAGGTGAGATAGGCTTTTTTATAGTCTCCGCCGGCGGCCACCAGTTTGGCCAGGGACACATTCACCGAGGCGTATGCCCCGAAGAAGGGGTCCTCCATCATCTGGTCCGGGTCAAAGCCCCAGGCCATGACGCTGGCCTGGTCGGTCTCCTGGCCGGGCAGGACGGGGAGCAGGGCGGCCATAGCCTGGGCGGGGGTGCGCTGCGTCTTTCCGCCAAAGGGCATGAGGACGCTGCCCGCCCCGATGGAGCCGTCAAACCGCTCGGTGAGTCCCCGGCGGCTGGCGCTCTTCAGGCTGGCGGCCATTTCCTTCAGAGAGGAGGGGCGCTCCACGCCGCCGCCGACAAGCTTGGGCACGGAGACGCCGGCGTGCTTCACCGCTCCGTTGGTGTTTAAAAATTCCCGGGACAGGTTTGCGATGGTCTGGCCCTTCCAGGTCATCACCATGCGGGGGCTCTCGGTGACCACGGCCACCTGATAGGCCTCCAGGTTCTCCTCCTGGGCGGCGGCGATGAACTTGTCCGCGTCCTCGGGGGCGACCACCACCGCCATGCGCTCCTGGGACTCGGAGATGGCCAGCTCGGTGCCGTCCAGGCCCTCGTACTTCTTGCGCACCGCGTCCAGGTCGATGCTCAGGCCGTCGGCCAGCTCGCCGATGGCCACGGACACGCCGCCGGCGCCGAAGTCATTGCACCGCTTGATGAGGCGGGTGACCTCGCCCCGGCGGAACAGCCGCTGGATCTTCCGCTCCTCGGGGGCGTTGCCCTTCTGCACCTCGGAGGCCATGGTGGTCAGGGACTTCTGGTTGTGGCTCTTGGAGGAGCCGGTGGCCCCGCCGATGCCGTCCCGGCCGGTGCGGCCGCCCAGCAGGATGACCACGTCACCGGGGGCCGGGCGCTCCCGGCGCACGTTCTCCGCCGGGGCGGCGCCCACCACCGCGCCGCACTCCAGGCGCTTGGCGATATACCCTGGGTGGTACACCTCGGCCACGTGGCCGGTAGCCAGGCCGATCTGGTTGCCGTAGGAGGAGTAGCCCGCCGCCGCGGTGGCGGCCAGCTTCCGCTGGGGCAGCTTTCCAGGGGTGGTCTGAGCCAGAGGCACCCGGGGGTCGCCGCCGCCGGTGACCCGCATGGCCTGGTGGACAAAGACGCGGCCGGACAGGGGGTCGCGGATGCAGCCGCCGATGCAGGTGGCCGCGCCGCCGAAGGGCTCGATCTCGGTGGGGTGGTTGTGGGTCTCGTTTTTAAACATCAGGAGCCAGTCCTGCTCCTGGCCGTCCACCTGGGCGGGGACATGGATGGAGCAGGCGTTGATCTCCTCGCTCTCGTCCAGCTCGGGGAGCAGGCCCCGCTTCTTCAGGGTCTTGGCCCCGATGGTGGCCAGGTCCATGAGGGTCTGGGGCCGCTTGGCGGCCTTCTCCTCCCCATAGACCTCCACCCGGGCAGCCAGATACTGCTCATAGGCCGCCTGCACGTCCAGGTCGCCGATCTGGATGTCATCCAGGTGGGTGGAGAAGGTGGTGTGGCGGCAGTGGTCGGACCAGTAGGTGTCCACCACCCGCACCTCGGTGATGGTGGGGTCCCGCTTCTCCTGGTCCCGGAAGTAGGCCTGGAGGAATTTCAGGTCGTCCAGGTCCATGGCCAGCCCCAGGGAGTCCAGCAGATCCTTGAGTCCGGCCTCATCCAGGCCGGTAAATCCCTCCACCACAGCCACCGAGTCGGGTGCCTCGTGCTCCTGCTCCAGGGTGGCGGGCTTGTCCATGGAGGCCTCCCGGCTCTCCACCGGGTTGATGAGGTAGTGGCGGATCTTGTCCAGGTCGCCCTCCGTCAGCGTCCCCATCAGCAGGTACACCTTGGCGGCGGCGATGAGGGGGCGGTCCACCCCGGACTGGAGCTGGATGCACTGGGCGCAGGAGTCGGCCCGCTGGTCGTACTGCCCGGGCAGGGCCTCCACCGCCAGGACGCTGTGGGGGGCCTCCGGGATGGGGAAGGTCTCGTCGTACACGTCGTCCACCTGGGGCTCGGAGAAGACCACCGTCTTGGCGGCCTCGTACACCTCCGGGGCGATGCGGTCGGCGTCGTACCGGTTCAGGATGCGCACGCCCTCCAGGGCGTCAATCCCCAGCTGCTCCCGCAGCTGGCCGCACAGGCCCCGGGCCTCTACATCAAAGCCGGGCTTTTTTTCCGAATAACAGCGAAATACACTCATTTCTTTTCCTCCTTACCGCCGGGACCCGCCCGCACGGTCATTTCCATTGTCCTTCCGCGAACTTACTCTTGAATGGTCCAGCTCTCCAGCTGGGAGAAAATATTTCCATAGATAGGGGCCAGCCCCTCCACCCGCCCGTACTGGGTGAGGACGGTGCCGTTTCGGAAGCAGATGGGCGCGATGGGCACCTGCTGGGTCAGATGCAGGCACAGGCTGGAGGCCGCAGCCGCCCGGGCGTCCCCCTGGGCCGTCCGGAAGGAGGACAGCAGGCCGCCGATCACATTGCTGGTCCAGCCGCCGTAATTCAGGCTCCCACCCAGCCCCAGCAGGGGGGACAGGTCAAAGTCGGGCGTCAGATAGACCTCCCCGATGTACAGGTCAAAGTCTCCCGCCGCCACCGTCTCCTGGTACTCCTCCCAGGGGAGGCGGTCCACCGTGACCACCAGCCCGGCGCTCTCCAGCTGCTGCTCCACATAGTTGGCCACGGCACTCTTGGCGGTGTTCTCAATGTTCACCACCAGGGTGAGCGGGCGGCCCTCCAAGTCCTGGCCGGCCAGCACAGTGGGGTCATAGGCCAGCTCCCCCGCTATCGCGTCATCGTACCAGGGGGAGTCCGGGTGGATGGGCAGGGCGGCCGCCGTCCCGTGGCGGGCAAAGATGGCGTCCACC
>CASFKT010000019.1 GCA_949295195.1 uncultured bacterium
CCCACCGGGGGGAGCATGAAGAGGAAGAACAGCGCCAGAATCCAGAAGCCCCAGTCCGGCCCGCTTCGTCCCCGGCGGGAGCCGCCTCCGGAGTCGTAGCCGTAGTTGTAGGATTGATCTGCCATAGTGTATGACCTCCAGCTGCGTGTGATTTCCATGAGAAAAGCATATCAGACGCAAGAAAAAATGGGATTGAACTTCCCTTAAAATTTGATAAAAGCGCACATGAACCCCTGCGGCAGGGGAACGCCCTTTGATTATACTGCGGGTCAGGGAAAAAGTAAACGGCTCTGGTGGAATTTTCAGGGGACTTGTAACTGTTCTGTAATTGTACGGCCAGGGAGAGAATGCTATAATATCCTGGAAACGGGCCTGCGCCGGACCGGGCCGGGGGGCGGTGCTCCCCGGGGCCGCAGAACGGTCCGAATATATGATATGGCGCGGCCTGCCGGAATGAAACCGGGCCGGCCCCCGTACAATGAGAGCGCGCGGGTTTCAATCCGCCTGTCAGAGAGAAAACCAAAGTCCCGGAGCTGCAGAAGGGACGTGGAGGGAAAACATGGAAAAAGTGCATACGCCGAAGAGGGTCGCGGCCCAACCGGGGCAGCGAGGGAAGATCGCCTTGATTGCTGCCGGCTGCGCTGCGGCAGTGCTGTTGGCGGCCTACCTGGGACTGTGTGCCTGGGTGGGCGGCTCGCCCAATATTTTGAAGGGAGTCTCCGTGGCCGGCGTGCCGGTGGGGGGACTGACCCGGGAACAGGCTCTGGAGACCCTGGAGGACAATCTGGGGCAGGTGTCCAGCGTGGCGCTGCCTCTGGAGTACGGCCCCTGGGAGGGGGAGATCACCGCCGCCGCCGTCCGGGTGGACGACCAGGCCACGGTGGCCCAGGCGTGGCAGACCGGGCGGGAAAACTTCCTGCTCCAGGGTGCGTCCTATCTGTCCCATCAGCTGGGTGCGGAGGATGAGATCGGCCTGACCCTGGCCTGGACCGACGCCGGAAAGACGGAGCTGGAGGCGAAGATGGACGAGGCGGACCTCCAGGTGGGGGGCGCCCTCACCAACGCCACCTACGCCGTGGAGGGCGACAAGCTGATGCTCACCAAGGGGGTCACCGGGGTGACCATCGACCGGGAGGCGGCCGAGCCCATGGTAATGACTGCCATGACCGAGGCGGTGTCCGAAGCGATGCAGGGCGTCTCCAATCCTGTGGAGCCGGTGGTGCTCCCCGCCCACGAGACCACCCCCCAGGAGCCCGACTTTGACGCCATGTACCAGGAGCTCCACGCCGAGGCCAAGAGCGCCGAGATCGACCCGGAGACCCTGGAGGTCAGCGACCACGTGGTGGGGGTCGACTTTGACGTGAACCAGGCCAAAACCCTGTTTGACGCGGCGGCGGAGGGGGAGACCGTGGAGATCCCCCTGACCATCACCCAGCCCGAGGAGACCCGCGAGGGCCTGGAAGGGAAGCTGTTCCGGGACCTGCTGGGGGAGGGCACCAGCCGGGTGGGCGGCTCCGCCAACCGGAAGAGCAACGTGAAGCTGTCCGCCCAGGCATGCAACGGCGTGGTGCTCATGCCCGGGGAGGTCTTCTCCTATAACAACACCACCGGCAGCCGCACCGCCGACAAGGGCTATCTGGGAGCGCCGGTGTACTCCGGCGGCGCGTCGGTGGAGGGCATCGGCGGCGGTATCTGCCAGACCTCCTCCACCATCTACTACGCCGTCCTCCACACCCCGCTGGAGATTGTGGAGCGCCACGCCCACATGTACGCTGTGGGCTATGTGCCCGACGGCATGGACGCCACCGTGTGGTACGGCGCCTCCGACTTCCGCTTCAAAAACAACACCAACTACCCGGTGAAGGTGGTCACCGAGAGCTACGACAAGAATGGCAGCCGCTTCCTCACCGTGAAGATTTACGGCACCAACGAGGACGGCCGCTATGCGGTACCCGAGCGGATTCAGTACGACTGGATTACACCCACCACCCAGTACAAGGCCGACAGCTCTGTGCCCCGGGGCACCACCCGGGTGGACAGCGTTCAGAACGCCTACACCGGTCTGAAGGCCCAGACCTACCGGTATATCTATGCGGCGGACGGCACCCTGCTGGAGAAGCAGGATATGGGGGTCAGCAGTTATAAGATGCGGCCTCGGACCATCCTCTACAACCCCGCCGACGGCGACCCCAGCCAGCCGGCTTCCACCACGGAACCGGAGGTCCCGGAGACCACTACGCCGGAGACCCCGTCCACAACAGAGCCCACCGTGCCGGAGACGCCGGATACCACCACTCCATCCCGGCCGGAGACACCGGACACCACACCGGATCCGGGGACAGGGGAGCAGCCAAGCACCCCGACGGAACCCCAGGGGCAGGAGAACACTCAGCCGGCCCCGGAGGAGGAGACCGAGATGCCGCCTTGGCTGCAAGTAGACAAAGATTAGAGGAACGCAGACTATGTTTCAAGGATTTTCTCAGGGTGCCGTGGATTTTCTGTGGGGGATCCGATTCAACAATGAGCGCAGCTGGTTTCTGGCCCACAAGGAGGAGTACCTGACCCTGGTGGACCGGCCCATGCGGGAGCTGGGGGCCCAGGTCCACCAGACCATGGAGGAGCTCTATCCCGAGCTGGGGCTGAACCTCCACGTCTCCCGGATCTACCGGGACGCCCGGCGGCTCTACGGCCGGGGGCCCTACAAGGACCACTTGTGGCTCACCCTGCGGCGGCCCAAGGAGGAGTGGGTGAGCCTGCCCGCCTTCTACTTTGAGATCGCCCCGGAGTATTACAGCTTCGGCATGGGGTGCTATGACGCGACCCCGGTCACCATGGCAAAGCTGCGCGCCCGCATCGACCGGGACCCCAAGC
Organism: uncultured bacterium; assembly: GCA_949295195.1. Taxonomy (GTDB): domain Bacteria; phylum Bacillota; class Clostridia; order Oscillospirales; family Oscillospiraceae; genus Lawsonibacter. The sequence continues at coordinate 2,872 of CASFKT010000019.1, forward strand.
CGGTGGAGCAGCTGGCCCGGAAGCTGGAGAAGTCCCCCTTCCACCTGGAGGGGGAGATGTACAAGCGCCCCAAAGGGGACCCGGGGCCTCTTCTGGCCCCTTGGTACAACCGGAAAAACATCTCCTTTGCCCGGGATGAGAACTGTGAGGGACTGCTGTTCCAGCCGGAGCTGGCCGATCAGGTGCTGGAGGGGTTCCGCTTCCTGAAGCCCTATTACGACTATATGCTCTCTCTGGCCGGCGACCCGGCCCCGGAGGGCAGAGCATGATCTGAGCCGATGCCTCCCCGGACCCAACGGGTCCGGGGAGGTGTTTTTCTGTGATGGCTGAGGCTCCGAACAGAAGCGCTCCCTCGAACGAGATCCAATAGGCTGGGGGCCTTGCCGTGCAAGGCTTCCGGCGGGCGGAGCGGTTACTTTTGCGCCGCTGTGCGGCGCGGAGCAATCGCGTTTTGCCGACGGGTGCGCCGGAGCGGCGGAAAGTTTGTAACCTTTTTTTCGCCGCCGGGGGAGAACCGGTTTCCAAATTTGCTTTCTGTAAAAAATCCAGAAAAAGGGTCAAAAAGGGGCGTTTTTCTGGAAAAATCGACCGGTTTATAGGGAGAACCTGTGGATGACGGCTGGTTCTCGAAAATTTTCCAGAAAAAAACGCCGGGAAGGGTTTGACAACTGGTTACGAATATGTTACAATTCGGTTACAACATTAAAATCGCTTTAAAATTTGAGGAGGAACCCCATGGCTTCTGAAAAACTTCCTCTTTCCTATAAAGGGCATCCCCTGCGCCGGAAAGACAATTTGATTTACTACGGCACCATGGCCGAGAAATACATCATCATGCTTCAGATCCTCTCCACCCAGAACGTGGACGGTCTGGAGATGGCCAATAAGGTCAGCGTTCAGCTTCAGCTCACCGACCCGGATCTGAAGAGCCGGGACCGCGTGGTCAAGAAGAGCGAAAAGGACAGCCTGTACGCCGCCATGGATGTGGCCGCTGTGTGGCTGGACCGGGCCCTGAGCGGAAAGTAATTCCGCCCCTCCCCGCCCGTTTGATCTACAAAAGAGAAATTGGAGGAATCCTGTTATGCACCTGTCGAAGCAGCTGGCGGCCAAGCTGAGTGCCGCTCTGATGGCCCTGACCACCGTGATCGTCCCCTCTATGGCCGCCGACATCGGAGCAATAGCGGCCTGAACCTCCGCGCGGAGGCCAGCACCGACGCCGCGGTCCTGGCCACCCTGGACTACGGTACCCAGGTGGACGTGGTCAGCACCTCGGGCGACGGCACCTGGCACAAGGTTACATATAACGGCATGACCGGCTACATGAGCGGCGACTATCTCCAGGTGACGGAGGAGCAGCTCTACGGCCAGGTGATGGACGGCCCCCTGAATATCCGCTCCGGCCCGGGTACCGAGTACAGTACTGTGGGCAGCCTCTCCACCGGCACCATCGTGGAGATCGAGGAGCTGGTGGGCGGCTACGGCGGCTGGTATAAGATCGAGCAGGGCTATGTGAGCAGCGATTATGTGGCCCAGGTGGACGCCTCGGTGGCCGCCTCCTCCGGCAAGGGCAGCCAGATTGCCCAGTATGCCCTCCAGTATGTGGGCTGCCCCTACGTGTACGGCGGCAGCAGCCCCAGCGGCTTTGACTGCTCCGGCTTTACCACCTATGTGATGAAGCACTTCGGCTACTCCATCAACCGCACCGCCTCCGGCCAGATGGACAACGGCACCTCCGTCTCTAAGAGCCAGCTGCAGCCCGGCGATCTGGTGTTCTTCAACAGCGGCAACTCCAGCAAGCGCGCCACCCACGTGGGCATCTACACCGGCAACGGCCAGTTCGTCCACGCCTCCACCTCCACCACCGGCGTGATTGTCAGCGACCTGAACAGCAGCTACTACAGCAGCACCTATGTGGGCGCCCGCCGCCTGTAATGTGCATGGTTCTCTTTTGATCAGATGAATGAAAACCGGCTGAACGAATCTCGTTCAGCCGGTTTTTCCTTTGTCTTGGCGTGCGTCAGATCCTCACTGTTACAGGTTCTCGTTGAGGACGTTGGCGAACACTTCCTTGGGCAGGGCGCCCACCTCCCGGTGGATCTCCTTGCCGTCCTTGAAGAAGATGACCGTGGGGATGCTCATGACCCCGTAGCGCATGGCCAGCTCGCCCTGCTCATCCACGTCCACCTTGCCCACGACCGCCTTGCCCTCGTAGTCCTGGGCCAGCTGTTCGATGGCCGGGCCCAGCATGCGGCAGGGCATGCACCAGTTGGCCCAGAAATCCACCATCATCAGCTTGCCCTCCGCCAGGGCCGCGTCAAAGCTCTTTTGATCAAAATGCTGCAGTGCCATTGTAAAACTTCCTTTCTATTCCTGTGGTCGATTACTCAGCTGTGTCTTTTTTGGGGAGCTGGTCCAGATACTCCGCCGCCGACAGGGCGGCAGTCAGCCCCTCGCCCACCGCCTTGGACACCTGGAGGGGCTCTCCGGTGCAGTCCCCGGCGGCAAATACCCCCGGGATGCTGGTGGCCATGCGGCGGTCCACCCGGATGGCCCCGTTTTCGGTCTCCAGACCGGGCAGCAGATCGGTGGGGGCCACCGCCTCCCGGAGAATGAAGATTCCGGAACAGGGGAGAAATGCCCCATCCGCCCTCAGACCGGTGACGGTCTGTTCTCCCTCTATCTCCAGTCGGTTGGCCTGGACAAAGGGGATGGCCGGGTCCAGCTGCTCCGGCCGCCGGGGGGCCACATAGACCACCTGACAGCCCAGCTCCTTCAGGTAGGATGCCTCTCTGGGGGCCTCCTTGCTGCGGCCCACTACAACCACCGGCCTGCCCCGGTAGAGCATGCCGTCGCAGGTGGCGCAGTAGCTCACGCCCCGGCCCAGGTACTCCATCTCCCCGGGATATTTGGCCTGGCGCACCACCCCGGGGGCCAGGATGAGGGCGCCGCCCTCGTAGATCTCGCTGCCCGCCGTCAGGTGGAAGCCCTCCCAGGCCATGAGGGAGATCACCTTGCCGGTGACCAGGCTGGCTCCGGACTCCTCCGCGTGGCGGGTGAACCGCTCCATCAGCTCCGCCCCGGTCATGGAGGGCAGTCCCAGGTAGTTGTCCACACACTCCGCCCGGGCCAGCGGGCTGTCCTGCCAGCGGTTGCCCACCACCAGGACGCTCTTGTTCCGGCCCCGGGCGGCCACCGCGGCGGACAGTCCCGCCGGGCCGCTGCCCAGGATGACAATATCGTAGCGCATTGGTTTCACCTCCCGCCTCCGCCCGTCCGGGCGGGGGCGTGTTCTGCTTTCTGATGCTTAGTATATCCGGCAGTCCGGCCTTTTTCCGTGACCAGATCACAAAACGACAGAATTTATTCCGCCGACCGGGTCAGCAGCCGGGCCAGCAGGGCCGGGTCCGCGTTGCCGCCGGAGAGGACGAAGACCGCCTTGTCCTCCGGTTTCACCGGAAGCGCGCCGGACAGAGCGGCGGCCACCGGCAGGGCGGAGGAGGGCTCGGCGATCACCTTGGCCTGGGTCATCAGCAGGAGCATGGCCTTTTCGATCCAGCCGTCCTCCACCGTGTACAGCTCATCCACCCGCTCCTGAATCATGGCGAAGTTGTCCGGATTGGCGTGGTCGGTGCGGGTGCCGTCGGCGATGGTGTTCACCGAGTTCAGCTGAACGGGGAGGCCCTCCGCCCGGCTGCGGGTGTAGCGGGGGGCGCCGGCGGGCTCCACACCCACGGTGCGCACCTGGGGATTGCCCCCCTTCACCGCGGTGGCCACGCCGGAGATCAACCCTCCTCCGCCGATGGGGGCGGCCACCAGGCTGGCATCGGGCAGGTCCTCTAGAATCTCCAGGGCCAGAGTCCCCTGGCCCGCCGCTACATAGGGATCGGCGTAGGGGTGGACCTCCACCATGCCCTGCTCCCGGACCAGCTCCGCCGCCCGGGCCTCCCGCTGGGAGGAGAGGGTGCCAACCAGCTCCACCTGGCCGCCCCACTTCTTCACTCCGGCCAGCTTCACCGGGTTGGCGTTGGTGGGCATGACGATGACCGCCCGGCAGCCCAGCTTGTGGGCGGCGTATGCCACCCCTTGGGCGTGGTTGCCTGAGGAGGCGCACACCAGACCCCGGGCACGCTCCTCAGGGGTGAGGGACAGGGCCTTGTTCATGGCGCCCCGGAGCTTGAAGGCCCCCATGGGCTGGAAGCCCTCGTGCTTCAAGTAGACCTGGCAGCCCAGGACCTCGTCCAGGGCGGGGACACGGAGCAGCGGCGTGCGGACGATGTAGGGGGCGATGCGTTCCCGGGCCGCCTGGACATCCTGATATGTGATCATAGGGCAGAACCTTCTTTCTGTTTTGGATGACTTCATTAAAGCACAGCCGTCCGTCTTTGACAAGAGGAAAGCAAAATTCCCTATAAAATTACTCTGATTTTACGCCGCAGACGGAGCGGACACAGAAAGCGCCGCCTGGAGAAAGTCCAGGCGGCGGGGTGGGTCAGACGGTATCCAAAAACTCCCGAATGAAGTGGAGGGCGGCCCCCAGCGGTACGGCGTGGCTGCGCAGGACGCCCAGCTGCAGATAATCTGCCCGCCGCTCAAAGGGGTCGTTGGCGGCGGCATACTCCCGAAGCATGGGCAGGTAGGGGTCCAGGTACTGGCTCATAAATCCCCCCAGGACCACTGTGCAGTCCAGAGCCATGCGGATATTGCTGGCGCCGATGGCCAGATGGAACAGGAAGTCCTTCCAGAGGGCGGCGTATTCCGGGTTTCCCTGGTTCACGCCCTCAAAGAACTCCTTCAGAGAGACGCCGAAGGTGTTCCGAATCCGCCAGTCGGAGCAGTAGGCCTCCAGGCAGCCCCACTTGCCGCAGGCACAGGGCAGCCCGCCGGGCTCCACGCACAGGTGGCCGAACTCGGCGCTGCGCCGGTTGTCCCCTCCATAGACGACTCCGTTGGAGATGAACGCGCCGCCCACGCCGTTTTCCAGGGAGAGGTAGGCCAGATTCTCCTGGTCCCCCCGCATGAACCACTCGGCGTATCCGCTGCAGGTGGCGTCATTTTCCACATAGGTGGGGTATGGGATGGAGCGGGTCAGACCGGACAGCTCTACATTGCGCAGGTGCATGGTGGGGGCGTACAGAAGATGCCCGCCCTCCGGGTCGGTCACGCCCGCCATGGCAATACACACCCCCAGCAGCCGGCTCCGGTCAATGTGGTAGGTATCCAGAAACTGCTCCAGCTCCCGGGCCACCAGGGCGCCCAGCTCCTCCATCTCAAAGTTGGAGGTGTGCGACACCTTGTGGTAGGCGATCTCGTTCAGGCGCAGGTCTGCGGCGGAGAAACGGAGCCGGTCCTCCGTCAGCGCGATGCCCACCGCCACCCGGGCGTCGGGGACGATGGCCAGCCCGCTGGCCTTGCGTCCGCCGGTGGACTGGGACTGCCCGGCGTAGCGCACCAGCCCGGCGTCCACCAGATCCGTCAGGTTCTGATAAATGGTGGGCAGGCTCAGGTCCAGGGCCTGGGCCAGGGACTGCCGGGTGCAGAACTCCTGGGCGCCGTACAGATAGTGGTATACGTTGCTGCGGGTCTGCCTCCGGCGTTCATTTGAATTGACGTCCATAGTTTCCCTCTCATTCAACTCTTAAAGACGCTTCACTCTTAAAGATGCTTCTTTTATAAAACGGATTCACAAAATAGGTTTTGATATGTCTATATTATCACATTTTACTGCGCCGTCAACCTAAAATTTCAGATTTTATACAGTATTGCGCTGATGAAAAGTGTGAGGGCTATATGAAAAATTCGGGGGAGAAAATTTTGATATTTTGCGGTTTGCACAAATACTTTACATAGATTTGATGCAGGCTGACAAAATTGACGGGAGCCCCCCTGGTTTCTCTTGACTTTTATAAAGTTAGTTATAAAATGGTACTCGGAAGTGCAAAAGACTTCCAGTTCCGATCCACCTACATACACTGTGAGGAAAAACAGGAGGAAAATGAGCTATGAAAAAATTTCTTGCACTGTCTCTTGCCTTAGCGATGTCCCTGTCTCTGGCCGCCTGCGGCGGTAATGGCGGCGGAAGCTCTTCCGGCTCCGGCTCCGGGAGCACCAGCGGCTCCGGCTCCGCGGCGGACGGCGCCCAGAAGATCGGCATCTCCATGCCCACTCAGTCCCTGGAGCGGTGGAACCGTGACGGCTCCTACCTGGATCAGCAGTTCCAGGCCGCCGGCTATGAGACCATCGTCACCTACTCCGACAACGACACCAACCGCCAGGTGAACGACATCCAGAACATGATCGCCGAGGATGTGGACCTGCTGGTGGTGGCCGCCATCGACGGCGAGGCCCTGAACACCGTCATGAACGAGGCCGGCGAGGCTGGCATCCCCATCATCGCCTATGACCGTCTGATCATGAACGACAACGTGTCCTACTACGTGTCCTTCGACAACTACACCGTGGGCACCCTGCAGGGCCAGTACATCGTGGACACCCTGGATCTGGAGAACCAGGACGGCCCCTTCAACATTGAGCTGACCGCCGGCGACCCCGCCGACAACAACGCCCCCTACTTCTTCCAGGGCGCCATGGATCAGCTGCAGCCCTACATCGACGAGGGCAAGCTGGTTGTCGTCTCCGGCCAGACCGACTTTGACACCGTCGCCACCGCCGCCTGGGATACCCAGACCGCTATGGAGCGCGCTCAGAACATCCTGGCTTCCTACTATGCCGACGGCACTGAGGTTGACGCCTGGCTGTGCTCCAACGACTCCACCTCTCTGGGCGTGACCCAGGCCATCCAGTCCGACTACGCCGGCGCCAACAAGTCCGAGATCATCATCACCGGCCAGGACGGCGACGTGGCCAACCTGAAGAACATCAAGGACGGCATCCAGTCCATGACCGTGTATAAGGCCGTGGCCAACGAGGCCGTTGTCACCCTGGACCTGGCCAAGGCCATCCTGAACGGCGACACCATCGACGAGACCCTGATCACCAACTCCGCCTGGGACTTCGAGTGCTCCTATGACACCGAGTCCTACGCCACCTCCGAGGGTCACAACTGCCCCTCCTTCCTGCTGGTGCCTGACGTGGTTACCGCCGACAACATGCAGGAGAAGCTGGTGGACACCGGCTACTACACCGTGGGCGACGACGGCTATCTGGTCGCCGCGGGCTGATCAAACCGCCAAAGCCATAACCACTATATGAGCACTGGAATGGGCGGGGCGCCTGCCCCGCCCATTCCTTTATTTCCGATACCACGGCGGAGAGGAGGAACTTTGTTTGGCTAAGACACTTTTGGAAATGCGCTCCATCACCAAGGAATTCCCCGGCGTCAAGGCGCTGGACAACGTGAACCTGAAGGTGGAAGAGGGCGAGATCCACGCGCTGATCGGGGAAAACGGCGCGGGAAAATCTACCCTAATGAATGTGCTCTCCGGGACCTATCCGGCGGGCAGCTACTCCGGCGAAATCTACTATGACGGAAAGCTCTGTCAATTCAAGAACCAGAAGGACAGCGAGGCGGTGGGCATCGTCATTATTCACCAGGAACTGGCCCTGATCCCGCTGTTGTCCATTGGAGAAAACATGTTCCTGGGCAATGAGATCAAAAACAAATTCGGCTTTATCGACTGGAACAAGACCTACTACGAGGCCGAACAACATATGAAGCAGGTGGGGCTGAACGAGTCGGCCCAGACCCTGGTCAAGGACATCGGCACCGGCAAGCAGCAGCTGGTGGAGATCGCCAAGGCCTTCTCCAAGAAGGTGCGGCTCTTGATTCTGGACGAGCCCACCTCCTCCCTCAACGACGAGGACGCCAAGATGCTGCTGGACCTGCTGATGGAGTTCAAGAAGCAGGGCCTGACCTCCATCATCATTACCCACAAGCTCAACGAGATCATCTACTGCGCCGACAAGGCCACCATCATCCGGGACGGCTCCACCATCGAGACCCTGGTCAAGGGCGTGGACGAGTTCAGCGAGGACCGGATTATCAAGGGCATGGTGGGCCGCGCCATGGAGGACCGCTATCCCAAGCGGGAGCACAAGGTGCAGGACACCGTGAGCATGGAGGTCAAGAACTGGACGGTGCACCACCCCCTGTATCCCGAGCGGGTGGTGGACGACAACATCTCCTTCTATGTCCGTAAGGGCGAGGTGGTGGGCTTCTCCGGCCTGCAGGGCGCCGGGCGCACCGAGCTGGCCATGTCCATCTTCGGCCACAGCTACGGCACCGACATCTCCGGCGAGGTCTACCTCAACGGGGAGAAGGTCAACCTGAAGAGCCCCGAGGACGCCATCCACCACAAGCTGGCCTATGTCACCGAGGACCGGAAGACCAACGGCCTGATCCTGGATGAGTCCATCCGCTTCAACACCACCCTGGCCCGTCTGGACAAGGTGTGCAGCGGCGGCATCATCGATACCGACAAGGAGGTCCAGGTGGCCGATCAGATGACAAAGGAGATGGGGACCAAGACCCCCACCATCGAGCAGCGCATCGGCAACCTGTCCGGCGGCAACCAGCAGAAGGCCCTGCTGGGCAAGTGGATGTTCACCGAGCCGGACATCCTGGTCATGGACGAGCCCACCCGCGGCATCGACGTGGGCGCCAAGTATGACATTTACTGCCTGATCAACGACATGGTGTCCAAGGGCAAGTCGGTGGTGATGATTTCCTCCGAGCTGCCCGAGCTGCTGGGCATGTGCGACCGGATCTACGTGATGAACGAGGGCCGCCTGCTGGCCGAGGTCAACGCGGCGGATGCCACCCAGGAGAGCATCATGGGCTATATCATCCGGGATACCGCCAAGGCGTAAAAAGGGAAGGTGTGAAAACGATGAAAACAAACAGCCAATCTTCAACTGCTTTATTTGAGTTTCTGCGCAAATACACCATGGTCATCGCCCTGGTGGTTGTGTTTATCCTCTTCGCGTTTCTGACCGACGGGCGTCTGGTGTACGCCCAGAACCTGTCCAACCTGATGCTTCAGAACGGCTACGTGCTGGTCATGGCCTGCGGCATGCTGCTGTGTATCCTCACCGGCGGCAACATCGACCTGTCCATCGGCTCGGTCATCTGTATGGTGGGCGGCCTGGCGGCGGTCATGATCTCCGACATGTCCATGAATCCCATTCTGGCCATTGTGCTCTGCCTGGCTGTGGGCCTGCTGGTGGGCGTGTGGCAGGGCTACTGGATCGGCTATGTCCGCATCCCCCCCTTCATCACCACCCTGGGCGGCATGTTCATTTTCCGCGGCCTGGGCCGTCTGGTGCTGGATAACCAGACCGTGGCCATTCAGGACTCCACCTTCCTGAACATCTTCACCGCTTACATCAACATCCCCGGCCTGGACGACGGCGACACCGTCCTCTCCGCCCTCATCGTGGGCGTGGTGGCCGCGGTCTATGTCATCCTGAACACCGTGAAGAACCGCCGTGAGCGGGCCAAGAAGGGCTACCGTCAGAACAGCGCCGCGGCCGACTATCTGAAGGCCGTCATCATCGCCGCGCTGATTCTGGCCTACTGCTACATGCTCAGCCAGTACCGGGGCATCTCCGTCATGCTGGTGTGGGTGGTGGCCATCTGCCTCATCTACAACTTCATCACCGCCAAGACCGCCTTCGGCCGCTACTTCTACGCGGTGGGCGGCAACGAGAAGGCCACCCAGCTCTCCGGCATCAACACCAACAAGATCTACTTCATCGCCTACGCCAACATGGGCCTGCTGGCCGGCCTGTGCGGCCTGCTGAACGCCGCCCGCGTGGGCTCCGTCAACGGCAACACCGGCACCTCCTTTGAGATGGACGCCATCGGCGCCTGCTTCATCGGCGGCGCGTCCGCCTACGGCGGCAGCGGCACCATCGGCGGCGTGGTCATCGGCGCTCTGCTGCTGGGCGTCATCAACATGGGCATGTCCATCATGGGCATCGGCGACTCCTGGCAGTATGTGGTCAAGGGCGGCGTGCTGCTCCTGGCCGTCATCTTCGACGTGGTCACCAGCCGCAAGTCCGGCAAGGGCTGATCCCAGTTTCAGAAAATCGGTCCGGAGGTTGACCCGCCCGGCCCGGCGTGGTATTCTGTACCAGGCCGGCCGCCGGGCGGCCCTCCGGTCCGAGGAGGAATCGTATTATGCTGTATATCGGAATTGACTTAGGGACCTCGGCGGTGAAGCTGCTGCTGATGGACCAGGAGGGGACCGTGCAGAATGTGGTCTCCAAGGAGTACCCCCTGGAATTTCCCCACCCCGGCTGGAGCCAGCAGAACCCGGAGGACTGGCGGCGCGCCGTCCTGGAGGGGGTGCCGGAGCTTCTGAAGGGGTTCGACGCCGGCCAGGTGGCGGGCATCGGCGCCGGCGGGCAGATGCACGGCCTGGTGGTGCTGGACGAGAACGACCAGGTGATCCGCCCGGCCATTCTTTGGAACGACGGCCGCACCGCCCGGGAGGTGGACTACCTCAACCAGACCGTGGGTAAGGACAAGCTGTCCGCCTGGACGGCCAACATCGCCTTTGCCGGCTTCACCGCCCCCAAGGTGCTGTGGATGCGGGAGCACGAGCCGGAGAACTTCGCCCACATCAAAAAGGTGATGCTCCCCAAGGACTACATCAACTACATCCTCACCGGGGTCCACTGCACCGACTACTCCGACGCCAGCGGCATGCTGCTGCTGGATGTGGAGCACAAGTGCTGGTCCAAGGAGATGCTGGACCTGTGCGGCCTCACGGAGGACCAGATGCCCAAGCTCTTTGAGAGCTATGAGGCGGTTGGCACCCTCAAGCCCGACGTCGCCGCCCAGCTGGGGCTCTCCCCCGATGTAAAGGTGTGCGCCGGAGCGGGGGACAACGCCGCCGCCGCTGTGGGCACCGGCACGGTGGGAGACGGGGCCTGCAACATCTCCCTGGGCACCTCGGGCACCATCTTCATCTCCAGCGGAAAGTTTGGGGTGGACCCCAACAACGCCCTTCACGCCTTTGCCCACGCCGACGGCCACTACCACCTGATGGGGTGCATGCTCTCGGCGGCCAGCTGCAACAAGTGGCTCATGGAGGACATCTTCCAGACCAAGGACTACGGGGCCGAGCAGGCCCCCATCACCCCGGACAAGCTGGGGAGCAACCACGTATTTTTCCTGCCCTACCTCATGGGGGAGCGCTCCCCCATCAACGATACCAACGCCCGGGGCACCTTTGTGGGCATGACCATGGACACCAGCCGCTCCGACCTGACCCAGGCCATGCTGGAGGGCGTCGCCTTCGCCATCCGGGACAGCCTGGAGGTGGCCCGCTCCCTGGGCCTGGACATCCGGCGCAGCAAGCTGTGCGGCGGCGGAGCCAAGAGCCCCCTGTGGCGGACCATCCTGGCCAATGTGCTGGGACTGGAGCTGGAGCTGCCCGTCTCCGAGCAGGGGCCGGGCATGGGCGGCGCCATGCTGGCCATGGTGGCCTGCGGGGCCTACTCCAGCGTGGAGGAGGTCTGCGCCAAGCTGGTCCAGGTGGCCCAGACTGTGACCCCCGATCCCGAGCTCACCGCCCGGTACGAGGCGCGGTACCAGCAGTTCAAACAGATCTACCCCGCTTTGAAGGGAATCTTCCCTGCGCTGCTGTAAGGGGGAATTTTTTTGGAAAACTGGGGTGAACAGACCCGGCTGGTGTTCCGGCTGGCTGTGGGGCTGTATCTGATCTATATGGCTTACAAGCTCATCTCCACCCAGCTGGGGGGAGGGAGCGACATGCCCGATTGGGCGGCCTATGCCGGGGGCGGGATTCTGGGCCTGGCCGGCATCGCGTTCTGCGGCTACTCCCTGTTCCGCTACTTCAAGCAGTGCCGGGCCAACCGGGAGAAAAAGCCGGACCCGCCTGCGCCGGAGGATGAGCCATGAGAGGCTGGACGCGGCGGGAACTGGCGGTCCGGGTGGCCCTGCTGCTGGCGGGACTGTGCGTCGCCCATCTGGGGGTGACCCTGTTTCTCCAGAGCGACTTGGGCTCCGACCCCTTCAACGTCTTTGTGCAGGGCCTGTTCCGGGGGATTCCCTGGCCGCCCCTTATGGAAATGACCCACGGCCGGACCCACCTGCTGGTATCGCTGGTCATTCTGCTGGTGCTGCTGGCGGTGGACCGCTCCTATGTGGGAATCGGCACCGTGCTGTGCATGGCCCTGGGCGGTCCCATTATTGATGTGTATACCCTCTGGCTGTCCCCGGTGATCCACGGGGGGCTGCCTCTGCCCCTGCGGCTGGCGCTGCTGGTGGCCGGGTGCGTTATCCTGGCCTTCGGCATGACCATCGTCATCCGCTCCCAGGCGGGCACCGGCCCCAACGACCTGGTGGCGGTGGTGCTCAGCGACAAGCTGCGAAAACCCTTCGGGCCGGTGCGGATCGGGGTGGACCTGACCTTCGCCCTGGTGGGTCTGGCCCTGGGGGGCGTGGTGGGACTGGGCACTGTGATCTGCGCCTTTCTGGTGGGGCCCGCCGCCCAGCTGTTTTTTCCCATCAGCCAGCGGCTGTGCGAGGCCGCGCTGGCACAATTTGCGGGAGTGCGCTCCCAAACTTGAGGTGAATGCTTATGACCATTCAATCTGTCTTTGATCCGTCCTTCTCCAAGTACGGACAGGTGCTCACCGGCTACGACCTGACCGGGCTGCTGGACACTCTGGAGCAGGTGACCCCGGTCCCGGAGGGGACCGAGTACGTCCCGGAGCAGCCCGAGCTCATGGCCCTGCCCGTGTGCGGGGAGCTGTCCGACCGGGCCTACGGCGGCATGCCCATCCAGATCGGCTGGTGCAACGGCCACAACACCAAGCTCAACTGCCTGGAGTACCACTCAGGACTTTATCCTCCTGCTGGCCAAGCGGGAGGAGATGGCGGACGGCCGTCTGGACACCGGCAAGGTGGAGGCCTTCCTGTGCCCCGCCGGCACCCTGGTGGAGGTGTACGCCACAACCCTGCACTACGCCCCCTGTTCCGCCAAGGCGGGGGAGGGCTTCCAGGTGGCCATCGTCCTGCCCAAGGGCACCAACCTGGACAAGCCGGCCATTTTGGCGGGCAACCAGGAGGACCAGTGCCTGTGGGCCCGGAACAAGTGGCTGCTGGCCCACAAGGACAGCAGCGAGGCCGCCCAGGGAGCGCCCGTGCGCCTGGACGGAGAAAACATTGACATTGCCGGGCTTATCTGAACCGGCTCAATTTTAAAAGAGGTGTGAGAACATTATGCTGACCAACATTCCCACTGTAAAGCTGGGCATCATCGCGGTGTCCCGGGACTGCTTCATCATCTCCCTGTCGGAGCGCCGCCGCGCCGCGGTGGTGGCCGCCTGCCAGGCCAAGGGCGTGGACATCTACGAGTGCAAGACCACCGTGGAGAACGAGAAGGACATGCTCAAGGCCGTGGACGAGGTGAAGGCCGCCGGCTGCAACGCCCTGGTGGTGTTCCTGGGCAACTTCGGCCCCGAGACCCCCGAGACCCTCATCGCCCAGAAGTTTGACGGCCCCGTCATGTACGCCGCCGCCGCTGAGGAGACCGGCAAGGACCTGATCGACGGCCGGGGCGACGCCTACTGCGGCATGCTCAACTGCTCTTACAACCTGGGTATGCGCCACCTGAAGGCCTACATCCCCGAGTACCCCGTGGGCACCGCCGAGGACATCGCCGCCATGATCCAGGACTATGTGCCCATCGCCCGCGCCCTCATCGGCCTGTCCAAGCTGAAGATCATCACCTTCGGCCCCCGTCCCCAGGACTTCTTTGCCTGCAACGCCCCCATCAAGGGCCTGTATGAGATCGGCGTGGAGATCGAGGAGAACTCCGAGCTGGATCTGCTGGTGGCCTACAAGGCCCACAAGGACGACCCCCGCATCCCCGAGATCTGCGCCGACAAGGAGATGGGCGAGGGCCGCTACTACCCCGAGATGAACGAGCGCATGGCCCAGCTGGAGGTCACCCTGCTGGACTGGGCGGAGCAGCACAAGGGCGCCCGGGAGTACGTGGCCTTCGCCGACAAGTGCTGGCCCGCCTTCCCCGAGGCCTTCGGCTTTGAGCCCTGCTATGTGAACTCCCGCCTGGTGAGCCGGGGCATCCCCGTCTCCTGCGAGGTGGACATCTACGGCGCCCTGTCCGAGTACATCGGCATGTGCGTCTCCGGCGACACGGTCACCCTGCTGGACATCAACAACTCCGTCCCCGCCGACCTGTACCACGAGGACATCGAGGGCAAGTTCCCCTATCAGCTCACCGACACCTTCATGGGCTTCCACTGCGGCAACACCCCCAGCTGCAAGCTGTGCGCCGACCGGGCCGTGAAGTATCAGCTCATCCAGCACCGCCTGCTGGAGCCCAAGGGCTCCGACCCCGACTTTACCCGTGGCACCCTGGAGGGCGACATCGCCCCCTCCCAGATCACCTTCTACCGCCTGCAGTGCGACAGCGAGGGCAAGCTGCGTTCCTACATCGCCCAGGGCGAGGTCCTGCCCGTCAAGACCCGCTCCTTCGGCGGCATCGGCGTCTTCGCCATCCCGGAGATGGGCCGCTTCTACCGCCACGTGCTGGTGCAGAAGCGCTATCCCCACCACGGCGCGGTGGCCTTCGGCCACTACGGCAAGGCCCTGTTCGAGGTGATGAAGCTGCTGGGCGTGGAGGACATCGCCTACAACCAGCCCAAGAGCCTGCCTTATCCCACCGAGAACCCCTTCGTGTAAGAGGCAGTATTTATTACATTTGCGTTCTTCTTTCCCCAAGCCAAACAAAGACGCCATACCGGCCGGAGAATTTTTTCTCCGGCCGGTATGGCGTTCAGAGCACAAAAAGTGATGACAGAACGAAAAAACTCGGATTTCGATGGGGGAGCTCGAGGGGGCATCAGCCCGCCTCGAATGGAATTGAATGCCCCGGAGGCCCTTGTGGAACAAGGGCTCCGGCGCGCAGCGCGCGGACTTTTCCAGCCCATATTGGGCTGGAAAAGTAACGGCATTTTTAGTACCGGCCGGAGGATTTTCCTCCGGCCGGTATGGCTTTTTTCACGGATATTCAGCTTTGCTCCGGCAGATAGTCCAGGGGGTCTACGTGGTTTCCCTCCGCCAGCAGCTCCAGGTGCAGGTGGGATTCCATCCCGCTCTCCGCGATGGCGGTGCCGCCCACGGTGCCCAGGACAGCCCCGGTCTCCACCGCGTCCCCCACGGACACGGCGACCTCCTCCGCCAGATTGGAGTATACCGCCGTAATCCCGTCCGGCTGCTGGACGGTCACCGTGGTGCCCATCATGGGGTCGGAGTAGACCTCCTCCACCTGTCCCTCGCCGGCGGCCAGCACCTTGAGTCCCGCCTCGGCGGCGATGTCCACGCCGCAGTGGGTGCGCCAGTCCCCCATGGTGGGGTCATAGGCCAGGACCTCGGCGGTAAAGGTCCGCAGGACCTGTCCCTTCACCGGCCAGGTGTAGACCACTTCCTTGTGCTCCGGCTGGGTGGAGACCTCCTCCTGGGTGGGCTCCTTCACCGGTTGGGGGTCGTCCTCCTGGACGGCCGGGGCGGGGGGCTCCTCCGGAACCTCCTCCTCCAGCGGCTGGGTAGGGGGAGCCTCCTGGGCGCTGCTGTCCGGGAGAGTGACGGTGGGGTTGGCCGTGACCGGTTCGCTGGGCTGGCTGCCCCCGGTGACGGTGCGGATGAGATAATAGCCCGAAATTCCAATGGCGGCGACGCACAGGAACAGGACTATGTAGAAGCCCTTTCCCAGCACGAAATCGCCTAATTTTTGAAACAGATTCCGTTTCATGGAACCACCTCCGAGGGATATTGTGGACCAGTTTTTGGGCGGCTATACCGGAAACGGAAAAAATTTTGCGCCCCTGCCCCCGGGAGGGGTGGAAAATTTCCAGAGTTTTGTGTACACAGACGTACAACTTCCATGGACGTTTTCCCTATTTATGTGATATACTTCTCCAAGTACGAATTCTGTCAAAGTGAGGAAGCTGTTATGTACCGTACCATCACCCTGCCCAACGGGGCACGTATTTTAACGGAACACATCCCCGGCGTCCGCTCCGCCGCCCTGGGATTTTTTGTGGGGGCCGGCTCCCGCCATGAGCGCGCCGAGGAGAACGGGGCCGCCCACTTCATTGAGCACATGTCCTTCAAGGGGACCAGCCGCCGCTCCGCCGCCGACCTGGCCATGGAGATGGACGCCATCGGCGGCCAGGTGAACGCCTACACCACCAAGGAGAGCACCTGCTTCTACGCCCGGTGCCTGGACCGGCACCTGGACCGGGCGGGGGAGATGCTGTGCGATATGCTCTTTGACTCCAGGTTTGACGAGGGGGACGCGGCCCTGGAGCGGGGGGTGATCCTGGAGGAGATCGGGATGTACGAGGACGCCCCCGAGGACCTGTGCGCCGAGCGGCTGGCTATGGCGGTGTACAAGGGCCGCCCCCTGGGCCGCCCCATCCTGGGAAAGGCCTCCACCCTGGAGCAGATGACCGGGGAGAGCCTGCGCCGGTGGCAGCAGGAGCACTATGTCCCCGGGGCTATTGTGGCCGCCCTGGCGGGCAGCTTTGAGGAGCGGCACGTGGACGCCCTCGCCCGGCGGCTGTCCGCCCTGCCCGCGGCCCCCCTGCCCAAGGTGCGGGAGGCCGTCTACCTCCCCGCCGTCACCGTGCGGAAGAAGGCCATTGAGCAGAACCACCTGATCCTGGCATTCCCCGCCCTGTCCTACCTGGACGAGGAGCGGTACGCCCTGCTGCTGCTCAACTCCATCCTGGGGGGCGGGTGCTCCTCCCGGCTGTTCCAGGAGCTGCGGGAGAAGCGGGGGCTGTGCTACACTGTCTACTCCTATGTGTCCGACCACGCGGACACCGGCTTTTTGGGGATCTACACTGCCTTGAATCAAGAGCAGGAACAGGGGGCCCTGGAGGCCGTCCGGGCCATCGTGGGGGAGCTGGCCGACCACGGCCCCACCCAGGAGGAGCTCTCCCGGGCCCGGGACCAGGCCCAGGCCAACATCCTCATGGGGATGGAGTCGGTCCAGGCCCGCATGAGCCACCTGGGCACCTCCGCCCTGCTGTACGGAAAGGTGCGGGAGTCGGAGGAGATCCTGGCCGCCTACGACCAGGTGACCCGGGAGGAGCTGCGCCGGCTGGCGGAGCGGATCTTCCCCTTTGTGGGG
>CASFKT010000020.1 GCA_949295195.1 uncultured bacterium
TTTTGAGGAGAAGTACACCCTGAAAACCTCCGCCATCCACTGCCCCGCCCGGATTTCCCAGGAAAAGGCGGCGGAGATTCAGGCGGCGGCCAAGGCCATCTACCGGGCCCTGGACTGCCGGGTGTTCGCCCGGGTGGACCTGTTCCTCACCCCGGAGGGGAAGATCGTCTTTAATGAAGTGAACACCATCCCCGGCTTCACCTCCCACAGCCGCTACCCCACTATGATGAAGGGGATCGGGCTGGACTTCTCCGCCCTGGTGGACCGGATCATTACGCTGGGGGTGACAGGATGAAACCCCTTACCCTCCATCGGTCCCAGAGCTTCCGCGGACCGCTGATTCTGGTGAACCGGGACCACCCCCTCCAGGAGGCCGAAACGCCCGAGCTCATCCCCCTGGACGCCGCCTATCCGGACATCCGCATGGAGCGCCGGGCGGGAAAACTGTTGTCCGCCTGCATCCAGGCCGCCGGAGGCCGGGGGACCATCGTCCCCGTGTCCGGCTGGCGCAGCTTTGGGGAACAGCAGTCCATCTGGGACGACACGTTAGCAAAAGAGGGGGAGGCCTTCACCCGGCAGTACGTGGCCTTCCCCGGGTGCAGCGAGCACCAGACCGGCCTGGCCATGGATCTGGCCAAGGCCTCCCCCAGCATCGACTTCATCCGCCCCGACTTTCCCGACGAGGGCCCCTGCGGGACCTTCCGCCGCCTGGCCGCCCGATACGGCTTCATTCAGCGCTACCGCCGGGAGAAGGAGGCGGTCACCCGCATCGCGGAGGAGCCCTGGCACTTCCGGTATGTGGGGGTGCCCCACGCCCTGCTCATGGAGGAGAACCGCCTGTGCCTGGAGGAGTACGTCTCCTTCCTGCAAAGCGGTGTAAAGGTATTCCGCCTGTCCAATGGGCGCACTGCCCGGGTGTCCTGGCTCCCCTGTCCCGGGGAGGAGATTCAGCCGGAGGTCCCCGAGGGCTGCTGGCAGATTTCGGGGGACAACCAGGGCGGGTTCATCCTCACCCTGTGGGGGGGCGGGCTATGAGCGGAAAACGCCTCTCCCCCGCCCTGGACCGGTTCCGCCTGCTGGCCGCCCTTCTGGTGGTGTGCAACCACACCTCCCCCCTGGACTCCTTCGCGCCGGGGGCGGACTTCTGGCTCACCCGGGTGCTGGCCCGGGTGGCCGTCCCCTTCTTCTTCATGGTCAGCGGGTATTTTCTCTCCCAGAGAAATTGGGCGCACACGGGGAAATTTCTGAAAAAGACCGCCCTGGTGTACGCCCTGGCGGTGGTCCTCTACCTGCCCCTGAACTGGTACAACGGGGGCTTTGCCTCCCCCCTCCAGTGGCTCCAGAAGCTGCTGCTGGACGGCACCCTGTACCACCTGTGGTACTTCCCGGCGGTCCTCCTGGGGGTGGTGATCGCACGGAATCTGGCCCGGCTCCCCGCCCCCGCCGCCCTGTCTCTGGCCGGGCTCCTCTATTTGATTGGCGTAGGCGGTGACAGTTATTATGGCTTTACAGCCGCTGTCCCGGCGCTGAAAACCATGTACGACAGCATCTTCCTGGTGTTCTCCTACACCCGGAACGGCCTGTTCTTCGCTCCACTCTTTCTCCTGCTGGGGGCGGCGGGGCTCCGGTGGAGCCGCCGGACCTCCGCCGCGGGGTTGGTTCTGTCCCTCCTGGGCATGAGTCTGGAGGCACTCTGGCTCCGGGAGCTCAGCTGGCCCCGCCACGACAGCATGTACCTGCTCCTCCCCCTGTGCATGGCCTTTTTGTTCTCCCTCCTCTTGGGGGAGAACCGGGGTGAGGACAAGCGGGCCCGGCGGGTGTCCCTGCTGGTCTACCTCCTCCACCCCTGGTCCATCGTGCTGGTGCGGGGCGGCGCTGAGGCGGCGGGCCTGGAGGGCATTTTTGTACAAAACAGCCTGGGCCACTTCTGCGCCGTGCTGGCCCTTACCGTGGGGATGGCACTGGCACTGGACGGACTGCGGCCCATCCGGCCCGATCCCAGGGGCCGTGCCTGGGCGGAGGTGGACCTGGAGGCCCTGGCCCGCAACGCCCAGACCCTGGAGAGCACCCTCTCCCCGGAGTGCCGGCTCATGGCGGTGGTGAAGGCGGACGGCTACGGCCACGGGGCGGTCCCGGCGGCCCGGCGGCTTTGGAGGGAGGGGGTGCGGGCCTTCGCCGTGGCCTCCCTGTCCGAGGGCATTTCATTGCGGAAGCACGGGGTCCGGGGGACCATCCTCATTCTGGGCTGCACCCCGCCCCGGGAGGTCCCCCTGCTCCGGCGGTGGCACCTCACCCAGACGGTGGCCGACGAGGCCCACGGCCGTGCCCTGGCCGCCCAGGGGAAGCCGGTCAAGGTCCACCTGGCCCTGGACACGGGGATGCACCGGCTGGGCGTCCCGGCGGAGGACCGGGCGGTCATCCAGCGTCTGTACCGGCTGAAACATCTGCGCATCACCGGCACCTTCTCCCACCTGTGCGTGTCCGACTCCCTGGAGCCGAACCAGGTGGACTTCACTCAGAAGCAGCTCTCCCGCTTTTACGGCACACTGGACTGGATGCGGGAGCAAGGCCTGGCCCCGGGGGCAGTCCATATCCAGGCCAGTTACGGGATGCTCAACCTGCCGCCCCAGCCCTGCGGCTATGCCCGGGCGGGGATCGCCCTGTACGGGGTGTACAGCGACCTCTCCCCCACCCAGCGCCGCCTGCCCCTGAAGCCGGTCCTGTCCCTCCGGGCCCGGGTGGCCTCGGTGCGCACCATTCAGCCCGGCCAGGGGGCGGGCTACGGCCTGGCCTTTCAGGCCCGGCGAGAGACCCGGCTGGCCGTGGTCACCATCGGCTACGCCGACGGCCTGCCCCGGAACCTGTCCCAGAAGGGCGGCCGGGTGCTCATCCGTGGGGCCTTCTGCCCCATGGCGGGGCGGATGTGCATGGACCAGCTGCTGGTGGACGTGACCGGCCTGCCCGAGGCCGCGCCGGGGGATGTGGTCACCCTCATCGGCCGGGACGGGTCCAATGAGCTGCGGGCGGAGGAGCTGGCCGTCCGGTGCGGCACCATCACTAACGAGCTGCTCTCCCGCCTGGGGGCGCGGCTGGAGCGGGTGTATCGATGAACGAAAGAGGCGGAAAACGCCCCCACAGTACACTCAAAAGCGATCCCGTCTCCCCGGTAGCACACCCAGCGACGGGCCGATGGGGACATCGGCCCCTACGCGCAATAGGTCCAATTTCATATCGAAATTGGGCGGCCCGGTGTGCCGCTCCTACGCCCAGCGACAGCAGACGTCTGCTTGGCAAATCCAGACGCGGAACAGAAATCGCACCGGCTGTAATTTTCCTCTTAACCAGCCCCCAGTGGGGCGGCAGAAATTTAGATGGCCACTCAGATTTTACGCGCCGGAAATTCTCCTGAAACCTTCCGGTACGCGTCCCCCGTAACGGGGGACTGGGGGCCGACTCCCCCTGTCAGGGGGACGACTTTCTAGAGAATCGCCCCCTCATCCGTCCCAGTGTGCCCACTGGGGTACCTTCCCCCCAAGGGGAAGGCTTATATAAAAAACAGGAAACCCCCGGTTCCGCAAAAACTGCCGGAACCGGGGGCACTTTCATAGATTTAAAACCAAAAACAAAATTACATCTGCACCCGATGGAAGATCTTCTTGCCCTTCTTGAGCATCAGGCCGTCGCCCTGGAAGTCTGCGGCGGTGTAGCTCTGGGCCACGTCGGCGACCTTCTCGCCGTTGGCCTCCACGCCGCCCTGCTCCACCAGGCGGCGGGCCTCCTTCTTGGAGGGGGCCAGCTTGCACTTGAGCATCAGATCCAGGATGCCGATGGAACCGTCGGTGAGATCGGCCTCGGTGAGGGTGGTGGCGGGCACGTTGCTCATGTCGCCGCCGCCCACAAACAGGGCCTTGGCGGCGTCCTGGGCCTTCTGGGCCTCCTCCTCGCCGTGGACCAGTTTGGTGAGCTCAAAGGCCAGAATCTCCTTGGCGGTGTTCAGCTGGCTGCCCTCCCACTTGTCCATCTCGTCGATCTGCTCCAGGGGCAGGAAGGTGAGCATGCGCAGGCACTTGAGCACGTCGTCGTCGCCCACGTTGCGCCAGTACTGATAGAACTCGTAGGGGGAGGTTTTCTCCGGGTCCAGCCACACGGCGCCCTTGGCGGTCTTTCCCATCTTCTTGCCCTCGGAGTTGAGGAGCAGGGTGATGGTCATGGCGTGGGCGTCCTTGCCCAGCTTTTTGCGGATGAGCTCGGTGCCGCCCAGCATGTTGGACCACTGGTCGTCGCCGCCGAACTGCATGTTGCAGCCGTAGTGCTGGAACAGGTAGTAGAAGTCGTAGGACTGCATGATCATATAGTTGAACTCCAGGAAGGACAGGCCCTTCTCCATGCGCTGCTCATAGCACTTGGCCCGGAGCATGTTGTTCACCGAGAAGCAGGCGCCCACATCCCGCAGCAGCTCAATGTAGTTGAGCTTCAGCAGCCAGTCGGCGTTGTTCACCATCTGGGCCTTGCCCTCGCCGAACTCGATGAATCGCTCCATCTGCTTCTTGAAGCAGTCGCAGTTGTGCTGGATGGTCTCGGGGGTCATCATGTTCCGCATATCGGTGCGGCCGGAGGGGTCGCCGATATAGCCGGTGCCGCCGCCGATGAGGGCGATGGGCCGGTTGCCCGCCATCTGCAGCCGCTTCATCAGGCACAGAGCCATGAAGTGGCCCACGTGGAGGGAGTCGGCGGTGGGGTCAAAGCCGATATAGAAAACGGCTTTCCCCTCGTTGACCATCTTGGAGATCTCCTCCTCGTTGGTCACCTGGGCAATCAGTCCGCGGGCTTTCAGTTCTTCGTAACAGGTCATCGATCTTACTCCTTCATGTTGATTTTTGCTCCGGTCCAAATTTCCCGCCCCACCTGCGGGCGGCCCAGGTGTGCCGCCCCTACGAAAAAATTTCTTCACAGAGATTTTTCACCAGGGGCCGGACAACGGCCGTTCCGTTGGGGTCGATCCTTGGAATCCGAAAAAAGTTTTAGTATCGCCAGAGCCCTCCGGCTCAAAGGACTATGAATGGGATTTGGCTGTCTGCCGGGCCTGGATCACATTGTACCCCACCACGCCCACAATGACCACTGCCGCGCCCACGAGGGCGAAGGGGCCCATATACTCCTGATAGAATACCGCCACCAGAATGGGGTTGAGCACCGGCTCGATGCCGGAGACCAGGCTGGCCATCACCGGGGGCGTGGTTTTCAGGCCGATGGCCAGCAGGATATAGGCCAGGGCCACCTGGAACACCCCCAAAACCACCAGGCTGAGGATGGCGGTGGGCGGGAACTCCGTCTCCTGGAGCAGGAAGGGCAGGCCGGTCACCGAGGAGAGGACCTCCCCCCAGAACACCGAGGAGAGAGCGTCGCTGTCGGGCATGTCGTTCATCAGAAAGACCCCGGCGTAGGACACCCCGGACAGGAGGGCCAGGAAGTTGCCCAGGCCGCCCCCCATCTCCAGGCTGTCCACGAAGAAGAACAGCACCCCGCCGAACACCACCGCGCAGGCGATCAGGTCCAGCCTCTTGGGCCGCTTGTGCCAGAACAGCAGGGAGAACACAATGACGAAAATAGGGGCGGTAAACTGAAGCACGATGGTGTTGGCCGCCGTGGTCAGCTTGTTGGCCACCGCATACAGCAGGTTGGTTCCGAACACGCACACGGCCCCCAGGAAAATCCAGCGGTTCATCCTGGGCGGGTGCTTGGTGGCCGCCAGAAACGCCCCGATGACCACCAGGGCGATGGCGGTGCGCCCGCCGTTGATGGCGATTCCGCTCCAGGGAATCACCTTGATGCACAGTCCGCCGATGCTGTACAGCACCGCCGCGATGAAAACGAACAGTACCCCGGTCCGCCGATCCACTTCCATAGTTTCTTCCAATCCTCCAAACACAAGCTGGGACAAACAGAAAACCCTCCGCCCGGGTTTTCCGGACAGAGGGCATTTGATGTAAACGCGGTACCACCTCTGGTTCGCCCGCCCCTCGCGGCGGCGGGCCTCACGGAGTTCTCCAAAACTCCCACGCGGTAACGGGCGAACCCGGCCTGTCCCCTACTGGGCCTCTTTCCCGGCTGTTCAGGCGGCTGCTCCAAGGGGTAACTTCACAGAACTCCCTCTCCCCCTTCCACCAAACCGGGGGCTCTCTGGGCAGGGACGCGCTCTGCTAACATCCTTTTCCTCGCAGTAAGGGAACTGTAACACAGTTTTGCTTGGTTGTCAAGGGGCGGTTTCCTTTTCGGCTTCTGTTTTTAGGTGCGGGTCAGGGCTTTCCGTGTGTGCTGTGATTCCGCCGCCAGGGAAAGGTTTGCTGTTTTTCTGGAGCCTGGTCTCAGGCGGCGGGTTCCTTTCTCAGCGATGAGAAAGGAACCAAAGAATCGCCGGGGACGGCTCAGGATGAGCGCTTACGCGCTCATATTCGCCTACCCTACCCCCTCTGTCGCTTCGCGACATCTCCCCCTGACAGGGGGAGTCGGCCCCGGTCCCTTTTTTACGGGGGATATCCCTTTAGCCAGGCAAAAAATTTCCGGCGCGCAAAATCTGAGTGACGATCTAAATTCCCACCGGGCCACTGGGCCCTGGGTTTGCAAAAATTGCGGCTGGTGCGGTTCCGTGCCTGCGCCTAGGTTTCCGAGCCAACGCTCCCGGGGTGTTTTTCCCTTGGTACATCACAAGTCCGATTGTCAGGGAGCTATGGTGCAGCTTTTTGGGGGAGCATCAAGTGAACTGTTTCTTTTTTGACGCCGCACCGACCAACAGTCCGACTGCAGAAAGGAACAGAATCGCAAGGATATCGTACAGGCCCGGCAGCGCGGCGGCGCCTGAGAGGAGATATTCCAGCAGGGACAGGGTAAGCAGCCGGCACAGCAGATATGCGGCGGAGAAGCCCAGCAGCACACACCCGGCCTGTGGGATGGACAGTGCTTCTCTGCCCAGGAAAAACGACAGGAGGACGGTGAGCACCGGCAGGAACAGGTACTGAACCACTATGACATGGAGCATCGCCATCTGCGGATCTCTGCAAAAGAGCCAAAACACCGCCACAGACAGCACCCATGCCGCAACATAGAATCGGATCAATCGATAAAAACGGCGATTTGCGTCCATATCTTTTTTCACTCTCCTTTTTGCGGTGGGACACTCCGGCTAAAATTTTGCCAGTTCCTCCTCCACATCGGCAAAGAAGCGGCACAGATGGAAGCCGTCCGCCGCCGCGTGGTGGATGTTCAGAGACAGCGGCAGGGTAATTCTCCCCCGCCCGTCGTCCTCATATCTGCCCCAGGTGATCACCGGAGCCAGATACGTCCCCTCATCAAAGATGTGCATGTCAAAGGATTTGTAGTGGACCCAGGGCAGGCAGGACAGGTCAAAGGTGTTGGGTGGAAGCTCCCGCTGGCCAAAGCCGCGGCAGCTTGCAAAGCAGACCTGATCCTCCTGAAAGCGCTCATAAAAGACAGAGAAGTCCGGGGCGTACTCGGTGACCAGCTTGGCAAACCGGCTGTCCTCCCGGTGAAATTGGGCGTAATACGGGGAGACCACGTCCCAAATACCGGGATTTCCTCCTGAATCCCAGCCCATGCGCAGCTCCGCCCGGCGGTTGACCGCCGTGCTTGTCACCCAGATCATGGCTGGGTAGAAGGCCAGCCCTCTCCCCTTGACGGCCCGCAGAAAATCGGTTATGTCCACCTCCACCGTCAGGCTCATGACACAGCGCAGATCCTGGATAAAGTGGCGGAACACCTCCGCCCGCTCCCAGCTATTCCAGTCTACTGGTGTAAAGTTCATCTCATTTACCTCCTAAAATTGATTGGATTTTAGGAGGCCTCCTCAAGTCCACGCTTCACCGCGCTTCCCGCCTTTCTTCGTGATATGCCAACAGACGGAGGAGGGATGCACTCCTCCCCCGCCCGGTTGGTTCCGTTCTCCGTTCTATACAATCCATCTCTTATGCGGGACGTAACTGGATCTCAGGCACTTCTTCCTCCGGCACAGAGGCAAAACGAAGTTTTGCAGAAAGTTCTTTGCCAAGCTTTCTTTCAAGAAAGCTTGCGGGCGACGCCGGTCTTTCGGGCGGCCTCGGCCACGGCCTGGGCCACGGCGGGGACCACGCGGGGGTCGAAGGGCTTGGGGATGATGTTGTCCTCGGAGAGCTCCTCGTCGGGGATGACGGCGGCCAGGGCCTGGGCGGCGGCCATCTTCATCTCCTCGTTGATGTCGCTGGCCCGCACGTCCAGGGCGCCCCGGAAGATGCCCGGGAAGGCCAGCACGTTGTTGATCTGGTTGGGGTAGTCGCTGCGGCCGGTGGCCACCACCCGGGCTCCCCCCGCCTTGGCGTCGTCGGGGAAGATCTCCGGGGTGGGGTTGGCGCAGGCGAAGACGATGGCGTCCTGGTTCATGGTCCGCACCATGTCGGGGGTGACCAGGTTGGGGGCGGACACGCCGATGAACACGTCGGCCCCCACCATCAGGTCGGCCAGCTTGCCCTGCTTCTTCTCCCGGTTGGTCACCTTGGCGATCTCCTGCTGGGCCCAGTTCATCTCGGGGTTGCCCTCGTACAGGGCGCCGAACTTGTCGCACAGGGTGATGTCCTGGAAACCGGCCTGGAGCAGCAGCTTGGTGATGGAGATGGCGGCGGAGCCGGCCCCGGAGAACACCACCTTCACGTCCTCCTTCTTCTTCCCCACCACCTTCAGGGCGTTGGTGAGGCCGGCCAGGGCGATGATGGCGGTGCCGTGCTGGTCGTCGTGGAAGACGGGGATGTCGCACTTCTCCTTCAGCTTGCGCTCGATCTCAAAGCACCGGGGGGCGGCGATGTCCTCCAGGTTGATGCCGCCAAAGGAGCCGGAGATGTTGTAGACGGTCTGGACAAACTCGTCCACGTCCTTGGTCTTGACGCACAGGGGGAAGGCGTCCACATCGGCAAAGCGCTTGAAGAGGACGCACTTGCCCTCCATCACGGGCATGCCGGCCTCGGGACCAATGTCGCCCAGGCCCAGCACCGCGGTGCCGTCGGTGATGACGGCCACCAAATTGTGGCGGCGGGTGAGCTCATAGCTCTTCTCCGGGTGCTTCTGAATCTCCAGGCAGGGCTGGGCCACGCCGGGGGTGTAGGCCAGGGACAGGGACTCCTTGTCGTTGGCGGGCACGGTGGCGATCACTTCGATTTTTCCTTTCCACTCCCCGTGGAGGCGGAGGGATTCCTTGGCATAATCCATAGTTTTGTCCTCACTTTTCTCTGTTCTGCGCCCAGACCTGAGCGTCGTTTCGGTTTTATTATACCGGCTTTTCCAAAAAACGCAACCGGACCGGGAAAATTTTCCGGGCGGCCTACCCATACGTCTGCCCGCGTCCAAGAAAAACGCCCCGGTACCGCGCAGGGAACCGGGGCGCTGCAATTTCTTGTTAAACTTCCTTGACGCTGGCCAGGATGATGCGGAGCAGCTCCTCCTTGCCCGTCCCCTTCTCCGCCGAGAAGGGGATCAAGGGGGTGTCCTCCCCCAGCTCCAGGGTCTCCCGGATGCGCTGGAGGTTTCCTTCCACCTCGCTCTTTTTCAGCTTGTCCAGCTTGTTGGCCACCACCACTACGGGGCAGCCCGCGTCCCGGTACCACTTTGCCATGGTACAGTCGTCCGCCGTAGGCTTGTGGCGGGAGTCCACGATCATGACCCCCAGGGTCATCTGGGACCGGTCGGCGAAGTAGCTCTCCATGAGCTTGCCCCACCGGTCCCGCTCGCCCTTGGATACCTTGGCGTAGCCGTAGCCGGGCAGGTCCACCAGATAGAAGGCCCTGTCGATGTTGAAGTAGTTGATGTGGGTGGTCTTACCGGGGGCGGCCCCCACCCGGGCCAGATTCTTCCGGTTCAGCAGCCGGTTGATGACGGAGGACTTGCCCACGTTGGAGCGGCCGGCAAAGGCCACCTGGGGCAGCTCGTCCCGGATAAAGTCTTTGGGGGAGGCGGCGGAGAGGATAAACTCCGCCTTCTGTAAATTAATGGGCATGGCTCCCTCCTCACTGGCGCAGGCGGGCAGCCCCCCGGCTCTTGCCGCCGGGCAGGTTGTCCTCCAGGGCGCGGCTCACCTCCGCCTCCCCGCCGGGGGTGCGGATGGCCTCGGAGAGCACCTGGTCCGCCTGGTCCACCAGCACAAAGTGGAGGGCATTGCGCACCGTCTGGTCGATCTCATCCAGGTCCTTGGCGTTGTCCGCCGGGATAATGACCGTCTGGATGCCGTTGCGCAGAGCGGCCATGGTCTTCTCCCGCAGGCCGCCGATGGGCAGCACCCGGCCCCGCAGGGTCACCTCGCCGGTCATGGCGATACCCCGCTTCACGGGAGCCCCGGTAAGGGCGGACACCATGGCGGTGGTGATGGCGATGCCGGCAGAGGGCCCGTCCTTGGGCACGGCCCCCTCGGGGAAGTGGACGTGGATGTCCTTCTCTTTATAGAAGTCGGCGGGGATGCCCAGCCGGTCCGCCTGGCTGCGGATGAAGCTGAGGGCCGCGTGGGCGGACTCCTTCATCACGTCCCCCAGGTTGCCGGTGAGCTCCACCTTGCCGGAGCCGGGGACCACGTTGACCTCCACCTCCAGCAGCTCGCCGCCCACCGAGGTCCAGGCCAGGCCGTTGACCACGCCCACGCGCTCCTCCAGCACCTGGCGCTCCGGGTAGTACCGGGGGGCGCCCAGGAAGTCCTTCAAATCCTTGTCGGTGACCTTCACCTGCTTCACGTCCTCGCTGGACACCAGGCGCATGGCCGCCTTCCGGCAGATGGCCGCCAGCTGGCGCTCCAGCACGCGGACGCCCGACTCCCGGGTGTAAGAGACGATCATGGCGCGGATGGCCCCGTCGGACACCTTCAGCTGGCTCTTCTCCAGGCCGTGGCGCTTCATCTCCTTGGGCAGCAGGTAGCGCTTGGCGATCTGCAGCTTCTCCTCGTCGGTGTAGCTGGGCAGCTCGATGACCTCCATACGGTCCAGCAGGGGCCGGGGGATGGTGTCGGTGGTGTTGGCGGTGGTGATGAACAGCACGTCGGACAGATCAAAGGGCACCTCCAGGAAGTTGTCCCGGAAGGTGCTGTTCTGCTCCACGTCCAGCACCTCCAGCAGGGCGGAGGCCGGGTCGCCCCGGTGGTCCCGCCCAAGCTTGTCGATCTCGTCCAACAGGATCAGGGGGTTGCAGCTCCCCGCCTGGTTGATGGCGGCGATGATCCGGCCGGGCATGGAGCCCACATAGGTCTTCCGGTGGCCCCGAATCTCCGCCTCGTCGCTGACGCCGCCCAGGGAGATGCGGGCGAGCTTCCGGTTCATGGCCCGGGCCACCGACATGGCCACCGAGGTCTTGCCCACGCCGGGAGGGCCGACAAGGCAGATTACCTGCCCCTTTAAGTCAGGAGCCAGCTGCTTCACCGCCAGGAACTCCAGAATGCGCTCCTTCACCTTGTCCAGGCCGAAGTGGTCGTGGTCCAGTGCCTTCCGGGCGGCCTCCACGCTCACCCGCTCCTTGGTCTTCCTGCCCCAGGGGAGCTCCAGGCACACGTCCAGATAGCTGCGCAGCACGGTGGCCTCGGAGGAGCCGAAGGGCTGCTTGGCCAGCCGGCCCAG
>CASFKT010000021.1 GCA_949295195.1 uncultured bacterium
ACCCGCACAATCCCCTGCCGCCCCAGCCGCCGGGCGGCGGCGCGGACCCGCCCCCTCTCCCGCCAGCCGCCGGGCCGGAGGGGCACCTCCAGCAGAGGCAGGCCGTACCGCTCCGTCCGCCGGGGGCGGTCCGTCCCGCCGGAATCGTATGTGATGGCTCCCAGCAATCTCCATCCCCCCTGCAAGGAGGATATGCGCGCCCTGGGAACCGCATTCCTGCGGGCAGAGGCCGGAACGCGGACCGCCAACCGCAGAAAACCGGGCGCAGCCTGTTCCGCCGCGCCCGGTCTCGTATTTTCTCTTACCACATATTCTCTGTCAGTGCGGTGGCCGCCCGGCCCAGATAGCCGAGATACCAGAAGTCCGCCACAACAGACACCGCCAGAGCAGCCAGGGAAATCGTCAGAGCCAGTGCAGCCCCCGTCGCAGCCTCAATGGGAATCAGCGCAACCACCACTGCGCATACCGTGGAGATCAAATTCAGAATCCACACCGTCCTGCCCCGCTGGATCACGTCATCTCGGCTGATCTCCTCCATCAGGCGGTTGGTTGCCTGAAGGACCAGCCAGAGGACCACCAGGTTCAGCACTGTGACCGCCAAATCCAGCGCAGAGGAGATCAGAGATTCCTCCCCCACCAGACTGGAAATCAGATTCAGTACGAAGCTCACCAGCCAGCACTGAAAGGCCGTCCGGTACTCCGGCTGGATATTCCGCAGGCCGTACAGCCCCACCAGATAGATGATCTCCCCCACAATCATGGCCACAGTGCTGAGGAGAGTCAGGAACAGTGTAAATCCCAGCCCGCCTCCCACATACATGGCAAGGGGGTTCGTCATGACGCTCATCAGCATGATCACCACCATAACGACCATAAAAATGACAGATACCATGATCACCAGATTGCCCTGCCACATCTGCCGCAGCTTCTGGGAGGCCGGCCTCCTTTGTTCCATTTGTTCAAACATTCCTTTTGTGCCTCCTCTCTTTTTGTTAACTTCACCATAGCGCATCTCAGCCGCTTTGTCAATGTGAACCGCTCTATTTTTCAGAAATTTTTAAGAGTTTTTAACAGACACACAGTTCCGGACCGGCGTTTCATTTGAAAAACCGTCTTGCCGCCCCCGCGGCCCCCATGGTATCATGGAGAAAACCGCCCCATCCGCTCCCCGGCGGGGAAGTGGATGGCGGGCCGCTTTTGAAAGGCGGGATGACAATGCAGGGAAAAATCTTAAAACTCTGGCTTTCACCGGACACCGCAAAAAAGAGCCGGTACGGCTGGCGCACCCTGGGCGGGATTCTGGGGATCGCGGCGCTGGCGGTGCTGCTCACCTGCGGCGGGGCGGTGTGGCTGACCGCCTCGGGCGCCCCGGTGGAGCTGCTCTCGCTGGTCCTGTGTCTGGGTGTCTCCGCCCTGACCGTCTTTCTGGCCCTGAGGCTGGGGCGGCGCTCGGTCCGGGACGCCACCGTCTTTTTCTGGATGGAGGGGGACCGGCTCTTTGCCGTGGACGCCCGCTCCCTGGTCTACCACGGCCGGGACATTCTCTCCCACGCCGCCGCCATGATGGAGGTGCAGCAGTTTCTCCAGAAGCTGGCGGAAAATCCCTATCTGCCCGCCGGGGCGGACGAGATTCGGAGGGTGGAGCGGATTCGGGAGAACCGCTCCCACTACGCCCTGGTCTGTCAGGTGCGCCGCCCCAGCCAGCGGACGGTCCGGCGCACCTACTTCCTGGTCAAGGGGCTGGAGGACCAGGAGCTGCTCCTCCACCAGCTGGAGCGCCGGAAGAGCTGGGAAAACGACCTGGATGCCGCAGAAAACCGGAAGCCCTTTTTCATTCTGCTCAGCGCCCTGGCCTGCGGCGGTTTTGTCCTCCTGTGCGTGCTGAGCCACCCGGCTGTGGCCCGGCTGCCCCAGGATATCTATTTCCCCTGTCTGGGGCTGGCCTTCGCCGCCCTGTGTGTTCTGGTCTATTTCGCAATCCGTCAGAGCCGGGGAGAATAAAACCTAATCTCTCCCCTCCCTACCAGCAGACACGTCAAAACGCGCCGCAGAGCCAGTACCGCTCCGCAGCGCGTTTTGCTTTTCAATGACCTGTTAGAGGGAGCATCTGAGCACAGGGCGCAGGTCTGCTCCCCGGTTCCCTCAGAGCGCCTCGCAGCCGGGCAGCCCGCAGGCCGGCTGCGCCGCCCGGACCGCGCGGACGATGGCCCGCTCCATGGCCCAGGCAGCCATGGAACCGACCACATTCACATCGCCTGCCTGGCCGCCGGTGCTGAGAGCATAGATGCTGTCTCCATCCGCGTTGGTATGGACCGGGCGGATGGCCCGGGCGTAACCGTTGTGGGTCATGCCCGCCACTTTGGTGAGCTGGGTCTTGTTCAGCTTGGCGTTCGTAACGATAATGCCCAGCGTTGTGTTGCCGGTAAACAGATTCTCGGCAATGGTCACATCCTGGAACATCTCCTCCAGGGTATTGGAGAGCCCGGTCCCCTCCGCGTTCCGCAGGCCGGCAATCTGAACCGCGCCGTCATAGACGTCCCCCAAGGCGTTCACCGCCACCAGAGCCCCCACCTTCAAATGGCCCGCCTGGACGGCATAGGTGCCAAAGCCGGATTTCATGGCCCGCTCCATCCCGCGGTACTTCCCCACCGAGCAGCCCGTTCCAGCTCCCACGTTTCCCTCTGCGGGCGGCTCGCTGCTGGCATTTTCACAGGCCTGATAGGCCATAGCCGCATCCGGGCGGACATCCGCCCGCCCGACTCCCAGATCAAACAGGCAGGACTGGCAGACCAGAGGGACCTTGGTCACACCCACGTCAAAGCCGATCCCCCGCTCCTCCAGATAGCGCTGGACGCCGCCGGCGGCGTCCAGACCGAAGGCGCTGCCGCCGGAGAGCAGCACCGCGTTGATGGCATCTGCCTGGGCCACGGGAGACAGGAGCTGGGACTCCCGGGAGGCGGGTCCTCCGCCCCGGACATCCAGCCCGGCGGGGCTCATCTGATCGCACAGGAGCACCGTGCAGCCGGTGGCGGCCTCCCGGTTCTGGGCATGGCCCACGCGAAATCCCCCCACTTCCATAATTCCAATCTCTCTCATTTGACGTTCCTCCTCGGCGTTTTCTTTACATTCTGTTCAGTATGATGGATCTGTCTTGCAGGAATTCTCATTCGAACCCGGCTCCGCATTAAAGTACGGAAGGCGCCGGAAGCCGGTCTGTGTGATTTTATCACGGTGGCCCCCATAGGCTTTGTGGTAGGATACAGACACCAAACTCTGGGAGGCATCGTATGACTTCAGTCAAAAAGAAGCGGCGCAGAGCCGTGGTGGAGCAGGCGGCCTGTGTGGCCTGCGGCTGCTGTGTAAAGGTCTGTCCCCTGCGGGCTATTGAGATCGTTCGGGGCGTCATGGCCCAGGTCGACATGGAGAAGTGCGTGGGCTGCGGCAAATGCGCCAGGGAGTGCCCCGCCAGCGTCATTGAGATCCGGGAGGTGGAGATATGAAAAAGCGCTGGTACGATTATCTCTGGATCGTGTCCCTTGTGTACCTCATCCTTGGGTTCTTCAACATCCTGTTCGCCTGGCTGGGCCTGCTGTGCTTCTTCATCCCCCTGATCATCTCAGTGGTCAGCGGCACCAAGGGCTACTGCAACCGCTACTGCGGCCGTGGGCAGCTCTTCGGGCTTCTGGGAGGGCGCTTCGGCCTGTCCCGGAAAAAGGACATCCCGGGCTGGATGAAGAGCAAAGCCTTCCGGTATGGCTTTCTGGCCTTTTTCATGACCATGTTCCTTCTGATGATGTGGAACACCTATCTGGTGTTCGCCGGGGCACAGGACCTCCGGCAGGCGGTCACCCTGCTGTGGACCTTCCGGCTGCCCTGGCACTGGGCCTACCACGGCACCCTGTTCCACCCCGGCGCGGCCCAGTTCGCCTTCGGCTTTTACAGCGTCATGCTCACCTCTACCGTCCTGGGGCTGATCACCATGGTGCTCTTCAAACCCCGCAGCTGGTGTGTCTACTGCCCCATGGGCACCATGACCCAGCTCATCTGCAAAGCGAAGGCCGGGAAGCAGCCCTGAGTCCATAGCGCGGGCGGGTTCAGTCCCCCAGCGCCTCCAGCTTCTCCCGGTCCAGAATGGTCACCATGCCCCGGGACAGCTTCACCATGCCCTCGTTCTGGAAGTAGCGCAGCATCCGGGTGATCACCTCCCGGTGGGAGCCCAGGTGGTTGGCAATGGTCTCGTGGGTGATTTTCAGCTCATCCGTCCCCTCGATGGATGCCTCCTCCAGTAAGAAGGCCGCCAGGCGTTTGTCCAGGCTCTTCCACATGATCTGCTCCATCAGCCACATGACCTCGGAGAATCGGCCGGCCATCAGCTCATTGGTGTAGTTGGCCACGGGGGCGGACTCCTCCATGAGGCGCTGATAGACCTCCGGGGGGATGATCCAGAGCTGGGAGTCCTTCTCCGCCTCAATGGTCACCTCGAACTGGATGGAGCGCATCATGCAGGAGGCGGAAAAGAGACACATATCCCGGTCAAACAGGCGGTAGAGGGTGATCTCCCGCCCCTCGTCCGAGAGGATATAGGCCCGGAGCTGGCCCGCTTTCACCAGGAGCAGCCCGGTGCAGTCCATGTCCCCGTTGTGCAGGATCGTCCCCTTGGGCACGCTGCGGAGCATCAGGCTGCCGGAGAGCCGGTCCTTCTGATCTTGATTCAGTTGATCCCAGATGGGAAAATAATCCGGAAAGTTCATCCCGTATCCCTCCTCGCTGTATATCTAGTATAGGGAAGCGGAGGGACACTGTCAACCGCCGGACCAGCCTCCTCCCCTGTGTGATTTCATCACAGAAAAAGGGCGGCCTTTGGGGTATACTACGGCCAGACAAACAGAAAGGAGCTGACCAACATGGCGGCTATTGATATCAATCAGGAACAATTCCAGCAGATGATTCAGGGAGACAAACCCGTCCTGGTGGACTTCTGGGCCCCCTGGTGCGGCTACTGCCGCCGGATTGGACCGGCCTACGAGAAGGTCGCGGAGGAGTACGGCGACCGCCTGGCGGTGGTCAAGATCAACATTGACGAGGAGGGGGCGCTGGCCGAGGAGGCCCAGGTGGAGGTGATCCCCACCCTGATCCTATACCGGGACGGGAAGGCGGTGGACTCCATCGTGAACCCCGGGTCCAAGGCGGCCATCGACCAGTTTATCCAGGCGGCTCTGTCCAAGTAAGGAGGCGTTTCTCATGGGCGAACCCCATATTTTTGATATGATCGTGGTGGGCGGAGGGCCCGGCGGCTATACGGCGGCCCTCTACGCCGCCCGGGCCGGGCTGGACACCCTGGTGCTGGAGAAGCTCTCCGCCGGCGGGCAGATGGCCCTGACCGAGGAGGTCGACAACTACCCCGGCTTTGAGGACGGGATCGACGGCCTCACCCTGGGCGAGAAGATGCAGCGGCAGGCGGAGCGCTTCGGCGCAAAGACAGAGTACGCCCAGGTGGAGCGCATGGACCTCGCCCCGTCCCCCAAGGTTCTGGAGACCAGCGAGGGGACATTTCTCGCCAAAACCGTGGTGCTGGCCACAGGGGCCAACCCCAGAGCGCTGGGTCTTCCAAACGAGGCCGCCCTCACCGGCCGGGGCGTAGCCTACTGCGCCGCCTGCGACGGCATGCGGTACAAAGGCAAGACGGTGGTCGTGGTGGGGGGCGGCAACTCCGCCGCCGCCGACGCCCTGATCCTGAGCCGCATCGCCCAAACCGTGATTCTGGTTCACCGCCGGGACACCCTGCGGGCCACCAAGGTCTACCACCGGCCGCTGATGGAGGCGAAAAACCTGGAGTTTCGCTGGAACAGCGTGGTCACCGAACTGCTCCACGGCGACAAGCTCA
Organism: uncultured bacterium; assembly: GCA_949295195.1. GTDB lineage: Bacteria > Bacillota > Clostridia > Oscillospirales > Oscillospiraceae > Lawsonibacter. Next base: position 5,885 of record CASFKT010000021.1, read on the forward strand.
CCGGCGTGAAGCTGAGGGATGTGAACACCGGCGAGGAGACCGTGCTCCCCTGCGACGGCGTGTTCATCAGCGTGGGCCGGAAGCCCGCCACCGAGCTGGTGCAGGGCCAGCTGGAACTGGACCGGAGCGGCTATGTTGTGGCGGATGAGACGACCAAGACCAGTCTCCCCGGGGTCTACGCGGTGGGCGACGTGCGAACAAAGCCCCTGCGCCAGGTGGTGACGGCGGTGGCCGACGGCGCCACGGCGGTCCATATGGCGGAGGAGTACCTGGCGGGCGGCCGCTGATTCAACTTCATACCATGGAATGCGGCCGCAGGCGTGACGCCTGCGGCCGTTCCCCCCATTGCCAGCCGATCCCTCCTGTGGTATGATGGGGTCATCACAGCACCCATATTTTCAGAACAATGATCACGGGAGAGGAGACAGATACCATGCCCCGCACCGATGTGACACAGATGGCCTTTGCCAAGCTCTATCCCCTGCTGGTGAACAAGGCGGAGAAGAAAGGACGCACCCGGGCGGAGGTGGACCAGGTGACCGCCTGGCTCACCGGATACACGCCGGAAGACATCGCCCGGCTGGAGCAGTCCGACACCACCTATGGAGCCTTCTTCCAACAGGCCCCAGCCATGAACCCTGACCGCGCCCTCATCACCGGCAAGGTATGCGGCATCCGGGTGGAGGAGATCCAGGACCCGCTGATGCGGGACATCCGGTACCTGGACAAGCTGGTGGACGAGCTGGCCAAGGGCAAGTCCATGGAGCAGATTCTGCGCCAATAACAGCCGCCCGGAGTTTCTGACAATTCAGAAGCTCCGGGCGGTTTTTGTTCCAAAGAAATTCCCGCTATCCCAGCTCCCCCGCCTGGATGCGGCGTTTCAAGTCCAGCACCTTCCCCTCAATTGCCGACATCACAGCCAGGAAGGCTCCATCGTCCTTCCCGCTGGGGTCGTCCAGCCCCCAGTCCTCCCGGTGGGAGCAGGGTAAGGTTGGACACTGGACGTTGCAGCCCATAGTGACCACAATGTCCACGGGCGGCAGCTCCGAGAGCAGTTTGCTGTACTGCCCCTCCTCCATGTCGATGCTGTAGACCTGTTTCATCAGGCGCACCGCGTCCTGGTTGATCTGGGGCTTGGTCTCGGTGCCGGCGGAACAGCTCTCAAACACATCGCCCGCCAGTTTTTTGCTCAAAGCCTCCGCCATCTGGCTGCGGCAGGAGTTGTGGACACAGACAAAGGCCACTCTGGGCTTGATCCGGCTGGCCGCCGAGAAGGGGCACCGGCCGCCGATGCACTGATTGTTCTGACTGCTGTAGGAGCAGATGGGGACGGTCCGCTCCATCTCCACCCCCAGATGCTCCCGGGTAAAGTCCACCGCGGCCAGGATGGCCAGAAAGGAGTCCCGCTTACAGCACCGGGGCCCGCCCGCCTTGCCGATACTGTCTAGGGCCCGGGCGGTCATCTGATTGCTCAGCCCCCAGGGCTCCACTGCCAGAGGGGTGGACTTCGTGGCGATGGCCATAAACTGCCCCGCGCTGATCCCCGCCCCGCAGGCGCCCCAGAAGCCGCAGGCCCCGCCGGGGACTTCTTTTCCCCGGCGGTACATCTCCCCCAGGGCCCTCTCCAGCTCCAGGGGGCCGCCGGCATTTTTGTAGGCGGTGAGCAGGGCCGCCCCCACCATCACATGGTGCTCCGGGCCGTGCATGTGGCAGAAGGGCAGGTCCATCATCCGCCGAATGATGGCGATCGGGTCGGCAGAGGTCTCAGTGAGGCACAGGCCGAAGATGCTGTCCATGCCCTGGGTGTGGCAGTCACTGCACACATAGTGGCCGTTTACACACCGGGTCTTGCTGGCCTCCCGCTTATGGCAGATGGCGCACTCCATCTCCTCGTCCTGGAGCAGATACTCCAGCGGCGCTTTGCAGATCAGGCATTCTTCTCGGTTCAAAATTCTCTCTCCTCCCACTCCCGCAGTGCGGACAGCTGTTCCGGCGTGTGGAACCAGTGCTCCCCGCCCTCCAGCACTGTAAGCCGGGCGCCGTGCCGCCGGACATACTCCTCCGCCGTCCGGCGGGGCGTCATATTGTCTTCGCTTCCATAGAGGATGCGGACGGGACAAGTCCAGCTGTGGACCGGGTGCTCCCGCACCCAGCTCAGGTACTTCCAGGATAAGGTCTGACCGAAGGAGGTTTCGATCTCGCCCCGGTCCCGCAGCTCCTCCTCCGTCACCCCGGCCCAGCCCATCATGGTCAAAATCAACCCCTCCATATCCAGAATGGGAGAGACCAGCAGGGCGCGGGCCGGCCGGTCAACGGCCAGCATGGCAAAATAGGCCCCGATGCTGTTGGCCCGGAGGGAGACCGTGTTCCAGCGGCGCTCCGCCCAATTCCAGGCCGCCCGGACGTCGGGCGTAGCCGTCCAGGGGGTCAGCTCCTCCCCTCTCCCCCGGCGCTCCCCGTGGGCGGGCAGGTCGATGGACAGCACCTGGTACCCCTTGGGGCAGACCACCTGGGCGAATGCCTCCGCCTCCTCCTTCTGGCCCATCTGGCCGTGGAGGAACAGATAGCCCCGCTCCGCGGGCGCTCCATATAACAGGGCGGGAATCCCGCCAATTTGTACTTGTTCGGGTTTCATATCTCTGCCTCTCGTTCGCATAATACGGCGGCCATCCGCTCTAATCCCGTCCCCAGCCCCTCAAAGCCCGCACACCGGCTGGGGCGGACGTTGACGGCGTGGTCCAGAAGCGGCTGAGCCTGCCGGCTGGTATCCAGGCACAGGTCCAGCTCCAGCACATCCTCCCAGGCCCGGTTGAGAAAGGCCACCTCCCGTCGGCCGTGGGTGCGGGTGAGCTCGATGCGGCCCGCCCGGCGCAGATACCCCTCCCCCTGGGTCTGAGAAAAACCGGCGGCGGCGAGACTCTCCAAAAGGCCCTCCCGGAACAGTCCGGGGAGGTCCGTCCACTGAAGCGGCGGGACGTCATAGCGGACGAAGGTGTACCGGCTGTGGCAGTGGACGGCCAGCAGGCACTGGCACCCCCGCAGCTGGATGACATGGAGGTCCCAGCAGAAGTTCCGGTCTGGCTGAGCGCCATAGGGCGGCGTCTTCCGCTTCAAAAACCGCTGGAGGGGAAAGGTCAGTCCCAGCTCCATCACGCCGTCCCGTGGGGGATGATGATTTTCTCCACCTGGAGTTTTCCATCCTCCGCCTCCGCCATCATCATGGTGATCTCCTGGTGGAACCGCCGGGGGCCGCAGGAGCCGGGGTTCAGCCAGAGAACGCCTTCCTTCTCCTCCAGCAGATACTTGTGGGAGTGGCCGAACACCACCACATCCACGCCGTCCAAATCTGCCGGAACTTCTTTTTTGTTGTGGACCATGCAGAAGGTCACGCCGCCCAAGGTGATCGTGAGGTCGTGGGGAATCTGCTCCGCCCAATCCTTGTCGTTGTTGCCCCGGACAACGTAGAGGGGCGCGTACTGCTCCAACTGCTCCACAATGCCCGGCTTGTTGATGTCCCCGCCGTGGAGAATGGCGTCGGCGGTTTTCAGAAGCTCCGCCACCTCCGGCCGCAGCAGGCCGTGGGTGTCGGACAAAATGGCCAGTTTCATAGGGTACCGCCTCCCGCTCAAATGATGATGCCCTCGCAGTGGTCGATCTCGTGCTGGATAATCTGGGCCGTCCAGCCGGTGAAGGTTTTCAGCCGCTCCTGGAACTTCTCGTTCTGCCAGCGCACCTTGATGGACTTCCACCGCCTGGCCGGGCGGGTACCGGTGAGGGACAGGCACCCCTCCTCCGCCTGATAGGGTCCGGACTGTTTGACGATCTCCGGGTTGAACATGACCATGTAGGTCCCCTCATTATCAAAGGCGATGATGCGTTTGTTGACGCCGATCATATTGGCCGCCATACCCACGCAGCCGGTCTTGTGGTGCTCCAGCGTCTCCAGCAGGTCGGCCGCGATGGACAGGTCGGCCGGGGTGGCGGGCTCCGCCTTCTGGGCCAGAAAGGCCTCGTCTTTGCAGATCTCTCGAATCATCGTTGGTTCTCCTTGTGTTCCAATATAACTGCCGCGGAACTCCGGGCCGTTTTGCTTCCACCTGCATTATACACGGCCGCCCGGAACAGGACAAGCCCCGGCCGGACCGCAAACCTCTCCCACAAAAAACGATACGTCAGGCCCCCGGCTTTCCGCCGGGGGCCTGACACACAAGGGGCGCTTTATTTCTTTTCCACCGGAATCCAGACTTCACAGTAGTACTCCTGATCCTGAGTGCCCTTTTCAAACTTGCTGGCGTCGCTGTACAGCTCCACATTGATGCCGGCAGAAATTTTGTAGTCGGGGTTTGTGGGCAGCCACTGGGAGAAAATCTGCTGGTTCAAACCCTGGAGGGCCTGGGGCATCTTTCCCGTGCAGGGGAACACCGCCCAGGTGTGGGCCGGGATGGCGCGGGTGGTGAAGCCCTCCGGAATCTCCCGGGCGGGGTCATAGTTGTCGGCGATGAGATATTCAAACTCGTTGCCGCCCATGCTCTCATCCAGGTTGATGCCGTACACGCCCCGCACCACCTCGCCTCCCCCGGTGCGGAAGTGCTCCGCCCAGAACTGGGGCACCTGGACGGCGGCGCCCTCATACTTAAATGTCTTGGCCCGGCACAGCACCGTAAACGCCTCTTTGTTCATGATTTTGCAATCCATATTTTGACCACCTTCCAATGTCACTTTGATCCTCAGCGGAGCAAAGGAACGGGCCGCGCCTCCGCTTTTTCTCAGTGCGGCAGGTGTGAGGCCGTGGAATCGGGTAAAGGCCTTGGTGAAGCTGTCCGGCGAGTCATAGCCGAACTCCAGCGCGATGTCGATGATCTTCCGGTCCGTCGTGAGGACCTCCAGCCCGGCGGCGGAGAGCCGGCGCTGGCGGATGTAGTCGCCCACCGTCATGCCGCACAGCATGGAAAACCCCTTCTGAAAATAAAAGGGAGACAGGGCCGCCTGCTGTGCAATCTCCCGGATGGTCAGCTCCTCCCGGAGATGTTCTTCAATATACTGAATCGCCTGATGAATGCTTGTTACCCAATCCATTGGTCACACCGTCCTTCTGACATCCAGCATACCGGAGAACTGCGGCCCATCCAGCATACCGGAGAACTGCGGCCTCTGCCCGATTTTTTGTGCTTATGTTTGTCCGGCCCGGGGATTTTGTGGTCTATGGTTTCTCTTTTAGGATGCGCTCCTGCCAAGCACGGCACACTTCGTCAGGTCTCCCCTTGAACCGACAAAGGGCACCCGATATTAAAAGCAAGGCCACGCGCCCATCCTACAGGTACCGCCCGGTGATGCTCCGGGGATTCTGCTTCACCTGGGCGGGCGTACCCGCCGCCACAATCTCGCCGCCGCACTCGCCGCCGCCCGGGCCCATATCCACCAGGTAGTCGGCGCTGCGGATCACATCCAGGTCGTGCTCAATTACAACCACGGTAGCGCCGCTGTCCAGCAGAGTCTGGAACACGCCCAGCAGCGTCCGCACATCCAGCGGGTGCAGGCCGATGGTGGGCTCGTCAAAGACAAAGACCGTGTCCTCCTGGCCCCGGCCCATCTCGCTGGCCAGCTTCAGCCGCTGGGCCTCCCCGCCGGAGAGGCTGGGGGTGTCCTCCCCAAGGGTCAGATAGCCCAGGCCCAGATCCTCCAGCACCTGAAGCCGCTGGCGGACCACCTTCCAGTCGGTGCAGGCGTCCAGCGCCATGTGGATGTCCATGTCCATCAGCTCCGGCAGAGTAAACGCCGCCCCGGAGCGGGTCTTGAGCCGCACCCGGCCCGCATCCTTTCCGTATCGGGAGCCCCGGCACTCCGGACAGGGGATGTCCACATCGGGCAGAAACTGCACGTCCAGGCTGATGGAGCCGGTGCCGTCGCACACCGGGCAGCGGAGCTTTCCCGTGTTGTAGGAAAAATCCCCCGCCTTGTACCCCAGGGCCTTGGCCTCCGGGCTCCGGGCGTAGAGCTTCCGCAGCTCATCGTGGACATTGGCATAGGTGGCCACAGTGGAGCGGACATTGATGCCGATGGGGGTCGCGTCGATGAGCCGGACCCGCTGAATGCCCGGTGCCTCCACCGCTTTCACATGGGCCGGCATCGGTTTCCCGGCCGTCATTGCCTCCAGGCCAGGCACCAGGCTCTCTAAAATCAACGTGGTCTTGCCGGAGCCGGATACCCCTGTCACCACCGTAAGCCTGCCCTTGGGCAGATCCAGCGCCAGGGGTTTCACTGTGTGGATCGCGCCGGTCTCCAGGTGAATTGTCCCCTCCGCAAACACCGCCTCCGGCCCGGCCTGGGGCCGTGCGATGGGTTTACTCTGCCCCGACAGGAATGGGCCGATCTGGGATGCCCCATTGGCGGCCAGCTCCTCCACGGTGCCCTGGGCAATCACCCGACCACCCCGGGCCCCGGCTTCCGGCCCCATCTCGATGATCCAGTCCGCGTGGGACAGGATCTGGGCGTCGTGATCCACCAGCAGCACGGAGTTCCCATCCGCCACCAGGTCGTCCATCACCGCCGTCAGCCCCGCGATATTGGTCGGGTGCAGGCCGATGGAGGGCTCGTCCAGCACGTACAGCACCCCCGTGGTGCGGTTGCGCACCGCCCGGGCCAGCTGCATCCGCTGCCGCTCCCCGGTGGAGAGGGTGGCGGCGGCGCGGTCCAGGGTCAGATACCCCAGCCCCAGCTCCATGAGCCGCCGGGCCACCGTCTGAAAGGACTCGCAGATACGCTCCGCCATGGGGCGCATCTCCTCCGGCAGGGACTCGGGCACCCCGGCCACCCAGCCCACCAGCGCTTCCAGGGACATTTTGCAGGCCTCATCCAGACCGATGCCCCGGAGCCGTGGCCTGCGGGCTGTCTCAGACAGGCGGGTGCCGCCGCAGTCGGGGCACACGTCCTCCTTCAGGAATCTCTCCACCCGCTTCATGCCTTTCTCGTCCTTCACCTTGGCCAGGGCGTTTTCCACGGTGTAAACCGCGTTATAATAGGTAAAGTCCAGCTCGGTGGCCTGGTCCAGCTTTTTGCCCCGGTAGAGGATGTGCTTTTTCTCCGCCGGTCCGTTGTAGACAATGTCTTTCTCCTCCGGCGTCAGCTCCCGGAAGGGCACGTCCGTCCGCACGCCCATGGCCCGGCACACGTCGGTCATCAGCGACCACATGAGGCTGTTCCAGGGCGCCACCGCCCCTTCGTCGATGGTCAGGGACTCGTCGGGGACCAGGGTGGAGCGGTCCACCGCCCGCACCACGCCGGTGCCCCCGCAGGTGCGGCAGGCCCCCTGGCTGTTGAAGGCCAGCTCCTCGGCGCTGGGGGCATAGAAATGGGCGCCGCACTCCGGGCAAGTCAGCTCCTGCCCCGCCGCCACCGCCAGGGAGGGCGGCACATAGTGCCCGTTGGGGCAGCGGTGGCTGGCCAGGCGGGAGTACATTAGACGCAGGCTGTTGAGCAGTTCTGTCCCCGTGCCGAAGGTGCTGCGGATTCCCGGCACGCCGGGCCGCTGGTGGAGGGCCAGGGCCGCCGGGACATACAGCACCGCATCCACATCCGCCCTGGCCGCCTGGGTCATCCGACGGCGGGTGTAGGTGGACAGGGCCTCCAGATACCGCCGGGAGCCCTCGGCATACAGGACCCCCAGCGCCAGAGAGGATTTTCCGGAGCCGGAGACCCCGGCGATGCCGACGATCTGGTTCAGCGGAACTTCTACGTCAATATTTTTCAAATTGTGGACTCTGGCACCCCGGACCTGGATCTTGTCCGGCCTGCGCTCCTGCCGCTTTATTTCGTCCATTCTGTTTGCCCCCATTTCAAGAGATAACGTCTGTTGTCCCGGCCTGTAAAGTTATACATCTGAGCATATATTGTACCACAGGGCCTCGACAGAAGAAAGCGCTTCTGCAAAGCATCATAGAACAATCTGTGGTGCCTGCCAGGTCAGCCGAAAGTCTCTCCATTACCATTTTCGGGACAAGTCCTCCCTCGCGGAGCGGCAATTTGATACAGAAATCATCGTTTTGTTGCAGAGTCCTATTCTCCGCTGGCTGAGCGATGGAGCTGTCCGGCTAGGCCTTGTTTGAAAATTGGAAATATGCCCAACAGCGAAGGATTTTTTCGCCAGCCAAGGCGATTTGACGCGGCAATACTTTTGATACAGCCATAAAAGTACCATCACAAAGCAAGGGTGACACTTTGGGAGTTCTGCGCAAAAAGGCAAAATATTCACAGATTATTTATAGACGGCACCGTCTACTTGTGCTATACTTCCATGTTGTAGACGAAGTCATCTATAAATAAGATTAGGAGATGGACAGCATGCAAATCTTGTTGGATATCATGCGCCTGCTTCTGGCCATTGTGATCGCAGTGATTGCGGGCAAGCTGATTTCCAAATTGAAACTGCCGGCAATTCTAGGCTGGCTGATCGCCGGAATGATCATGGGGCCCCATGCGCTGGGACTCCTGGGGAACTCGCTGCTGGATGCGGCATGGTTCAACACGGTGGAGAGCCTGCTGGAGTGCATCGTCGGCCTGATGATCGGCACGGAGCTGATCTGGTCTCAGATGAAAAAGGCCGGCAAGCAGATCCTGGTCACGACCATCACGGAATCCCTTGGCACCTTTGTGGTGGTCAGCTTGGTATTTGGGATCATTTTCTGGGTCACGGATATCCCCATTTATCTGGCCTTCCTGTTCGGCGGCATCGCCCTGGCCACCGCCCCGGCCCCGTCCCTGTCCGTGGTCAACGAGTTCAAGACCTCGGGCCCCGTGACCAAAACGCTGATCCCCATGGCGGCTTTGGACGATCTGGTGGGGGCGCTGGTCTTCTTCCTGGTAGTGGCATTTGTCTCCGCCCACCTCTCCACCGCGGGCATCCCGGTCCCGGTGGTGCTGTTCCTGGTATTCCTGCCGGTGCTGATCGGAATCGTCACCGGTTTTATCGCCGGAAAACTGCTCCAGCACACCAAGAGCCGGAACAGCACTTTGGCCGTCATGCTGGCAATGCTGCTGGTATCCGCAGGCATCGGCTTTCTCATCAACAGCATGCTCCCCACCCCGGTGCTGAACTTCATGCTGATTGGGATGGCCTTCTCCACCGTCTTTGCCAATATGGTGACGAAGGAGCAGCTGGACGGGATGATGAAGGTCATGAATCCTGTCATCAGCTTCAGCCTGGTGGTGGCAATTTTGAATCTGGCGGCGCCGCTGGACTACCACCTGATTTTCGGCGCCGGCATCTATACGGTGGTCTATATCATCGCCCGGGCCATCGGGAAATACACCGGCGCCTATTTTGGAGCCTCCATCACCCATGCGCCGGACACGGTGAAAAAATATCTGGGGTTTACGCTGCTGCCCCACTCCGGGGTGTCTCTGGTATTTACCGGCATCGCGGTCTCTGTCCTAGAGGGACCGGCGCCGGAGTGTGCCTCCATCATTCAGGGGACCATCGCGGCGGCGGCAGTCATCAATGAGGTCATCGCGGTCTATATGGCCAAGAAAGGATTCGAGTGGGCCGGCGAGCTGCCAAAAGCCGAGGAAGGAGCAACGTATGACACAGAAAGAACGGCAGGAGCGCAGTAAAGAGGAAATCTGCCAGGCGGCCATGGAGGAGTTTGGAACACTTGGCTATGACAAGGTTACCATGGAGCGAATCTGTGGAAACCATGGCATCTCCAAAGGCATGATGTATCACTACTACTCCAATAAGGATGAACTGTTCTTGCTGTGTGTGGAGCGGACCTTTACGGATCTGAAGTCCCATGTGGAGCGGGGTATGAAAGTACTGGACGGACAGGCGTTTCTGAATGCCATCAAGGACTTTTTCATGCTTCGGGAGTCCTATTTTCAATTGCATCCCAGGGAGAGAGTGATCTTTGAGGACGCATTGCTCCATCCGCCCAAGCATCTGGTGGAGCGAATCCAGGAGCTGCGAGGCCCAATCCGGGAGCTGAACCGGCAGTTTATCCGTCAGATCGTCAAAAAAATGCCGCTGCGGCCGGAGGTGGACCCTCAGATGGCCGCCCGCTATCTGGAGAGCGTGGAATACTTCTTTCAGAGTGTCATGCGGAACTATCAGGGAGGCCGTGTCGAGGCAGATCTGCACACCATGTTTGAAACTGCGGGAGAGATTCTGGATATGGTCCTGTTCGGCATCATGCGCCAGTCCGAACCGGGAGAGCAGCCTCCATCCGCATGATCCCGGTTTCTATCCCACAAGAGAAGCACAAGAAAGAATCACAGTGCCCTAGACCTTGTTTGAAAAATCGAGAGAATTGTGTTAAATCAACAAGATAGCGATAGCGGCAAGGTAAACGAAGGCCAGGAATGAGGCATCCAGTTTGTCATATCTGGTGGCAATTCTGCGGAACCACTTGATTTTCTGGAAGAAGCACTCGACCAAGTGTCTCTCCTTATACAGATACCAGTCTACCGGCCAAGGATTAGACACATTGCTTTGTGGCGGGATCACGTAATTAGCCCCATGCTTTGAGATGTATTCCCGAATGGATCGGGCACCATAAGCCCGGTCTGCCAGCACGTTGCTCCCGCAGAGTTCAACCTTTTCCAGAAGTTCTATGGCATGAACACAATCGTTATCATTTCCGGCCGAGAGAAGAAACTTCACTGGGTTGCCCAGCCCGTCTACAATGGCATGGAGCTTTGTGTTCAGACCACCTCTGGTACGACCAACTGCCTTATCTTCCGTTTTTTCCCCCGCCATTGGCGCTTTCGTGTACCTTGATGCTGGTGGAATCTATACTTAGATTTTCCATATCCGCATCCTCAGACAATGCGTGAAACACGGTTTCCAGTGTGCCATCATCCCGCCATTTGGCAAATCGGGCATACACGGACTGCCAGGGGCCGTAGGCCTCCGGCAGTTCCCGCCATTGAGCGCCGCTTCGGGCAATCCAGAGCATCCCGTTCAGCATCATCCGGTTATCCTTGCGGGGACGGCCTCGCTTTCCTGTTTCTTCCGGCGGCAGAAGCGGTCTGACTCGCTCCCATTGTTCTTTTGTTAATTCATAGCGTTTCATGCCTCTAGTTTCGCATTTCCACTTCTATTGTGCAACTTTTATTTTTCAAACAAGCCCTAGGCCTTGTTTGAAAATTGGAAATGTGTCTGACGGCAAGGAATTTTTTCGCCAGACAAGGCGATTTGACGCGGCAATCCTTTGTGGATTGCAAGGAAAATCAACGCAGTATGGCGGAAAAAGGCCCGCCGTTTGGGCATATTGACATTTTTCAAACATGGCCTAGGCTGTAACGTGATTGATAGGTCCAGAAAGGAGCCAGATATGGAGCAAATGTATTTTGTTACAATTGGCGGTGTCCGGTATTCTTATCCCGCCGGCACAACATTCCGCAAAATTGCGGAAGACGTTCAAGCTCAATATGCAAGCGATATTTTGCTGGTTGAGCGGGATGGAAAGCTGTGTGAACTCTGCAAGACCTTAGACCGGGACTGCACCTTAAAAATGCTGACCATTCAGGACAAGCCCGGAATGCAGACTTACGAGCGGAGCGCTATCTTTTTGATGCTGAAATCCTTTTATGACATTGTGGGGAAAGAACACATTGCGCGTATTTCTGTAGAATACTCCCTGAGCCATGCGCTGTTTATTCTTGCCAGCGGAGATTTCCGGCTGGATCAGGCGCTGCTGGATCAGGTGGAGCGCCACATGAAAGATTTGTCCAGCCAGGCGATCCGGATTCAAAAGCATTCCGTTTCCACCGACGACGCGATTGCGTTGTTTCAGAAACGGAAGTTTTATGATAAGGCGAAGCTGCTCAGTTTTCGGATGAGTTCCCGTGTCAACTACTACGAATTGGAGGATTTTTCCGATTATTTTTACGGATACATGGTGCCTGATACCGGGTATATAAAATGTTTTAAATTAGAGCTGTTCGACTGCGGCTTTGTTCTTCGCCTTCCAGACCCCTCCGCCCCCACGCAGCTGGCCCCGTTTCAGCCGTCTCTAAAGGTTTTCCGGGCTCTGTATAACAGCGATCAGAGGTCCAAGTCTCTGAACATTTCCAATGTCGCGGATTTGAATGATACCATCTGCCGCGGAGAATCTGCGCCGCTCATTTTGGCCGCAGAGGCCCTGATGGAAAAACGGATTGGCGACATCGCAGAGACCATAGCCAACCGCCAAGGCACCCGTTTTGTTATGATCGCCGGCCCTTCGTCGTCCGGCAAGACAACATTTTCGCACCGCCTGTCCACCCAGCTTACCGCCTGCGGACTGCACCCCCATACCATTTCTACCGATAACTACTTCAAAAACCGCTCGGAAACCCCGCGTGACAAAGACGGTCAGTTTGATTTTGAAAGCCTTGGCGCAATGGACGTGGAGCAGTTCAACCGGGATATGTATCAACTGCTGAACGGAGAAACAGTTGAACTTCCCCAATTCAATTTCAAAAAGGGCATTCGAGAGTATAATGGAAATATCCTGACGCTGGGGCCGCAGGATGTCCTGGTGATTGAGGGAATACACTGCCTCAACGACGCCTTTTCTTACTCCCTGCCCCGGGAGAGCAAATTCAAAATCTATATCAGCTGTCTGACGGTCCTTAATGTAGACGATCACAACCGGATTCCGACAAATGACGCACGGCTCCTGCGCCGGATTGCACGGGATGCCAGAACCCGCGGATACAGCGCTGAGGCAACCATCCGCATATGGCCTTCTGTCCGGCGGGGAGAAGAAAAAAATATCTTCCCTTATCAGGACAGCGCGGACATAATTTTCAACTCGGCTTTGCTCTATGAAACTGCCGTGCTCAAACCCTATGTAGAGCCGCTGCTCTTTAACATTCCGAAGGAGCGGCCAGAATATGCAGAGGCCAAACGCCTGCTGAAATTTTTGAGTTACTTTCTCACCTATCCTGCGGATATGGTACCTCAAACTTCCTTGATCCGAGAATTTATTGGGGGCAGTCTCTTTGACGAAACATAAGAATCCAACATCGCAAAAAGGATAACTATTTGCAGATATCGAACGTTTTTGACAAATACAGCTGTTGGGAAAACAGTGCCAGAGAAAATAAATTCCCCTGCATGTAAAAAAGTTCATGGCGCTGATGAGGCCGCCCTTGAGGATGCCTCCATTGCTGGCTGACTTTACTCATGCCAGGGCCTGCAAACCATTTTGTGAAAAACACTGGACCTGTTGACAAAGTTCCCCCAAAACTCCAACCCTATGGTATAATTGAAATAAGGGGGGATGTAAGGATGATGGGACGGCAAAGCGGTCAAATGAG
>CASFKT010000022.1 GCA_949295195.1 uncultured bacterium
CGGTGTTTTTCACAAGAACACTCGCTCCGACAACCGGAAGGTTGTTCTCGTCAACGACAACTCCCGTCACGGTTGTTTTGTCCTGTGCCCGGGCGAATGCCGTCGGCATCAGGAGGAGGAATAACATGGCATATCCGAAGATGTGCCGGCACTTTAGAAAAGATTTTTCCATGCCTCAGATTTTAAGGTGAAACTAAAAAGATAATGGGTGATAGTGTATGAGTTGGAGATGAAATGCCTTGTCAGGCATTTTACGAAACGTCCGGCTTGGATACAATATCAGAACAGCATGTCGATACACGACATCCCGTTGCACGGAGAATAGTGAGGTCGCACCAATACGCTCCCCTGCTCGCGGAAACGAACGTGCAGGGAAACGAAAATCGGATGAGAGAAGGATGCAAACTGAGATTTACGACCAGGATACATACCCGAACGGCCCTTCGTCGAGGGGGGGGGAATTTTTCCAGAGAACATGGTCTGCAACATGTAGTTTTAAGGTCGTAGAAATTCGTGGTTTCAGGTATCGGTGGTAAAAGTATGGATAATTTCCGAATACGCAAAGCAAGCTGCGGCGGACCATCCATGATCGGTCCGCCGCAGCTTATTTTATATTATATTTGTATAGGGAATCGCCCTATTCCCGCTCCTCCTGACCGGAAAACCGGCAGGCAAAATACAGCAGCACCGCCCCCTTGGGGTCCCGGACGCTGTATCCGGTCTTCTCCTGAATGCGCTGCAGGCGGTAGTGCACCGTATTTTTGTGGACATACAGCGTCCGCGCCATCTCCTTGACTTCTCCATGGCACTGAAAGTAGAGAAGGACGGTGTTCCGCACCTCCTCCCGCTCCTCCTGGGTGCAGCCGGCGAACACCAGCTCCATCAGGTCCCGGCGGATGGCCGGTGGGATGCTGTCTGCCAGAAATTCCAGGGATACCTCGTCATAAAACAGCACCCGTCCGCCGGAGGTCCTGGCCGTCCGGCAGGCGGTCCGCGCCTCCTGATAGCACCGCCGGATCTCCAAGCCCCGGCGGCCCTCCGCGCTCATCCCGCCGCACACCTGCACCTGGTAGGCGCTCTCCAGCTCCCCCCGGATCTGGTTCACCCGGGCTAAGACCTCAAACCGGTTCCAGTCCCGGAAAAGCAGCAGAATCCGCTGGTTGATCACCGCGCACAGGCCGCGGTCCCTGTCCGGCAGATAGGGACGGATGTGTTTGAGGTAGAGGGCGGTTCGCATCTCCTGAGGAGATTCCGGAACAGGCGGAGCCATCACTTCCAGGATCACCACCGACCACCGGGCGGCCACATCAATCCCCAGCATATTCCCCCGCAGCTCCAGCTCGGCCAGATCCGGATCCTCGGCAAACAGCCAGTTTTCAATGAAACACGCCCGGGCGCTGTCCATCAGGTCCTCCTGCTCCTGGCGGCGGATATCCCGGACCATAATCTCCGTCATCCGCTTGATGACGCTGCCCAGGGACTCCACCTCCTGGGGAGCGCCGGTGATGCCGATGACCCCCACCGTCTGCCCGTCCAGCTGAATGGGCAGGTTGATTCCCCGGCGGGCGCCCCCGGGACGTCCGTCGTCCTCCTGGACCACCAGACGGGGCAGTCCCTGCTCCAGCACCTGACAGGCTCCCAGGTGGCGCTGCCCGATCCGCTCCGGATCGGTGCTGGCAAAGATCACCCCTGCCGCGTCCATAATATTGATGTTGTGTCCGGTGATCTCCTTGATCTCCTGAACGATAGAGTGGGCCGCGGCCTCTGAAATGAACATCCCGCACCTCCCGACCAGGCGCTCCGCAGCCGCTCCCATGCCGGACAGCCGCTTCCGTACGCTTCAAGTCACGATGTTCTGTTTCATCAAGTATAAACAAAAATTCCCGCGGTGTAAAGGGCGCCGGACAGAGCGGCGCAGCAGGCGCGGACATTCTCCCATTTTTTCCATCGCCTCCTTCTTTCCTGCATGTTTTTCCCCCAGCGGGACAAACTACCTGCGAAGCCCAATTCGGAGGAGGTAAGAAACCGTGATTATTGATAAAATTGCCCTGGCCCTGCTGATCATCGGCGGTCTGAACTGGGGCAGCGTGGGGCTGTTCCAGTTCGACCTGGTGGCCTTCGCCTGCGGCGGATCGGCCAGCATGATCAGCCGGATCATCTATACCATCGTGGGCCTGTCCGCCGTGTGGTGCATCTCTCTGCTGTTCCGGGATATGTCGGACAAGAAAAACTGACCCGCGGACGGGGCGGAACCTTTCTATTAGAAGGGCGGCTGGGATCTCGTATCTCGGCCGTCTTATTTTACATGTCATAATGTTCAAAAACCTGCTCTTTTGTTCAAAAAGGCCAGATTTTACAAAATAAAATTTCATTTTACATGCATTTAACATTGAGGCTGTTTCCAATTTTACATTGGCTTTTTATACTGGCAACCGTAATCCGAAGAAGAAACTACATAATCACTTCAATAAAGGAGAACGATGAAAATGAAAAAGTTTACCTGCGTTGGCCTGTCCATGGTCCTTGCCCTCGGCCTGCTGGCCGGCTGCGGCGGCAACACCAGCAGCGGCTCCGCTGCCGACGGCTCCAACGCCTCCGCCTCCACCGGCAGCCAGTCCACCGGCACTCAGCTGAGCGGCACCGTCTCCACCGACGGTTCCACCTCCATGGAGTCCGTGATCGGCGTGCTGGGCGAGCAGTTCAAGGCT
Organism: uncultured bacterium; assembly: GCA_949295195.1. GTDB lineage: Bacteria > Bacillota > Clostridia > Oscillospirales > Oscillospiraceae > Lawsonibacter. Next base: position 2,709 of record CASFKT010000022.1, read on the forward strand.
GACACCGGCGTGTCCGTCAGCTACAACCCCACCGGTTCCGGCGCCGGCATCGAGGCCGTGTCCAACGGCAGCTGCGACATCGGCCTGGCCTCCCGCGCCCTGACCGACGAGGAGATCGCTGGCGGCCTGACCGAGACCGTGGTTGCTCTGGACGGCATCGCCATCATTGTCAACGCTGAGAATTCCGTCACCGACCTGACCCTGGAGCAGATCGCTCAGATCTACACCGGCGAGGTCACCGACTGGTCCGAGTTCGGCAGCGACGCCGGCGCCATCGCCAACATCGGCCGTGAGTCCGGCTCCGGCACCCGCGACGGCTTCGAGTCCATCACCGGCACCGAGGACACCTGCGTGCTGGCCCAGGAGCTGAACTCCACCGGCGCAGTCATCGAGGCCGTGCGCACCACCCCCGGCGCCATCGGCTACGCCTCTCTGTCCGCTGTTGAGGACCAGGAGGGCATCACCGTTCTGACCGTGGGCGGCGTGGCTCCCTCTGAGGAGACCGTTCTGGACGGCACCTACGCCATTCAGCGTCCCTTCGTGTTCGCCACCCGTACCGACGAGGCCCTGTCCGACGCCGCTCAGGCCTTCTTTGACTGGGCTACCTCTGAGGACGCCAACTCCCTGATCGAGGGCGCCGGCGCTGTGCCCGTGGCCGGGACCGAGGCCGCGGCCTGATTAGGTCCGGTTTGAGACAGCAAAGATAACATAAACTGCGGAGCAAGCCGCCGTTCCACCCTGGGGCGGCGGCCGCTTCTGCGAATCGAGAATTGAAGGAGGGGGCCGCGGGTCCCCGCGTTAGAAGGAGAATACTATGGAATACGAAACTGTGGGCGCCGCCGTGGACGGGTCCGCCGTGGGACAGCCCAAATATAAGGTGAAGGCCAAGCGCAAGCCGCTGGAGGTCTTCATGAACGCCCTGTTTTTCCTGTGCGGCATGGTGGCCGTGGCCTTTGTTCTGATCATCAGCATCTATCTGGTGATCTCCGGCCTGCCCGCCATTCTGGAAATCGGCCCCATCAATTTCCTGTTCGGGACCCGCTGGTACGCCTCTACCGGGGACTTCGGCATCTTCGCCATCATCCTCACCTCCATCGCCGGTACGGCCGGCGCCATTCTGATCGGCGTGCCCATTGGCCTGATGACCGCCATTTTCCTGGCCAAGGTGGCCAACCCCAAGCTGGCCAAGGTGGTCCACACCGCTGTGGAGCTACTGGCCGGCATCCCCTCGGTGGTGTACGGCCTGGTGGGCATGATCCTGCTGGTCCCCGCCATCCGGGTGGTCTTCAACCTCCCCTCCGGCGCCACGCTGCTGGCCGCCATCATCGTGCTGTCCATTATGATCCTGCCCTCCATCATCTCCGTGTCGGAGACCGCCCTGCGGGCGGTGCCCCGGGAGTATGAGGAGGCCTCCCTGGCCCTGGGCGCCACCCACATCGAGACGGTGTTCCGGGTGACCGTCCCCGCCGCCCGCAGCGGCATTGCCACCGCCATCGTCCTGGGCATCGGCCGCGCCATCGGCGAGGCCATGGCCATCATCATGGTGGCGGGCAACGTGGCCAATATGCCCGGCCTGCTCACCCCGGTGCGCTTTCTCACCACCGCCATCGCCTCGGAGATGTCCTACGCCTCCGTGGGCTCCCTGCACCGCAACGCCCTGTTCTCCATCGGCCTGGTGCTGTTCCTGTTCATTATGATGATCAACGTATTCCTGAACGTGTTCATCAAAAACAAAAAGGAGGGCTGAGCCATGGAAAGCAAGACACTCTCTCCCAGCCGCCGCCTCTATGACCGGGGCCTGCGGGCTCTGCTGTACCTGTGCGGCTTCCTCACCTGCGCCCTGCTGGTGCTGATCATCGGCTACATCTTCTTCCGGGGCATTCCCCACATCAGCCTCAGCCTGCTGACCACCGAGTCCAGTTACATCAACGACACCATCGGCATCCTGCCCAACATTCTCAACACCATCTACCTGGTCGCCCTGGCCATGGTGATCGTGCTGCCCCTGGGCGTGGGCGCCGCCATCTACCTGACCGAGTACGCCACCAACCGCAAGCTGGTGTCCATGATCGAGTTCGCCACCGAGACCCTCACCGGCATCCCCTCCATCATCTTCGGCCTGGTGGGCATGCTGTTCTTCATCCAGCTCATCGGCTGGCAGACCGGCGTGCTGGCCGGCGGCCTGACCCTGGTGGTGATGATCCTGCCCACCATCGTCCGCACCACCCAGGAGTCCCTGAAGACGGTGCCCCAGTCCTACCGGGAGGGCTCCCTGGCCCTGGGGGCCGGCAAGTGGCACATGATCCGCACCGTGGTGCTGCCCAATGCCATCGACGGCATCGTGACCGGCTGCATCCTGGCCGTGGGCCGTATCGTGGGCGAGTCCGCCGCCCTGCTGTATACCGCCGGTTTCGGCCTGGTGCTCAACAACTTCTTCTCTTCGCTGGAGTCCTCCTCCGCCAGCCTGACCGTAGCTCTGTATGTCTATGCCAGCGAGCGTGGCGAGACCGACGTGGCCTTCGCCATCGCCACCATCCTGATGGTGCTGACCCTGGTCATCAACCTGTCCGCCAGCCTGGTGGGCCGCAAGCTCAAGAAATAATTCGGAATAGGGAGAATTGGAATATGTCCACCATCATTGAAGCCAAGAACTTAAATCTGTGGTACGGGGCCCACCACGCCCTCCACGATGTGAATATCGAGATCCCCGAGCATGAGATCACCGCCCTGATCGGCCCCTCCGGCTGCGGCAAGTCCACCTTTCTGAAGACCCTCAACCGCATGAACGACCTGGTGGAGGGCATCCGCATCGAGGGAGAGATCAACTACGGCGGTCAGAACATCTACGACCCCGGCGTGGACACCACCTGGCTGCGCAAGCAGATCGGCATGGTGTTCCAGAAGGCCAATCCCTTCCCCATGTCCATCTATGACAACGTGGCCTACGGTCCCCGCACCCACGGCATCCGCAGTAAGGTGAAGCTGGACGAGATCGTGGAGGAGTCCCTGCGGGGGGCCGCCATCTGGGACGAGGTAAAGGACCGCCTGAAGAAGTCCGCCCTGGGCCTGTCCGGCGGCCAGCAGCAGCGCCTGTGCATCGCCCGGGCCCTGGCCGTCAAGCCGGACGTCCTGCTCATGGACGAGTCTACCTCCGCCCTGGACCCCATCTCCACTTCCAAGATCGAAGATCTTGCCGCCGAGCTGAAAAAGGATTATACTATCATCATGGTCACCCATAACATGCAGCAGGCCGCCCGTATTTCCGACAAAACCGCCTTCTTCCTGCTGGGAGAGCTGGTGGAGTTCGGCGACACCGAGCAGATGTTCTCCATGCCCAAGAACAAGAAGACGGAAGACTACATCACCGGGAGGTTCGGATAATGCGGGACAAATTCAACGAACAGCTGGAGCAGCTGAATGTAGAGCTCATCCGGATGGGCGCCCTGTGCGAGGAGGGCATCTCCGCCGCCACCAAGGCCCTGCTGGATCAGGACGACGATCTTCGGGAATCCGCCATGGCGGCTGAGCGGGAGATCGATCAGAAGGAGCGGGACATTGAAAACCTGTGCATGAAGCTGCTGCTCCAGCAGCAGCCGGTGGCCAGCGACCTGCGTGCCATCTCGGCGGCCCTGAAGATGATCTCCGACATGGAGCGCATCGGCGACCAGGCCGCGGACATCGCCGAGATCACCCGCTTCATTGCCGACAGCCCCCTCACCAGCCGGGTGTCCATCGCGGAGATGGCCCGCAGCGTCATCGGCATGGTCACCGACAGCATTGACTCCTATGTGCGCAAAAACCTGGAGCTGGCCCAGAGCGTGGTCCGCAAGGACGACGAGATCGACGAGCTGTTCCTGAACGTGAAGAACGAGCTGATCCGCCTCATCGGCCAGGGGGACGACGGCGAGGTGTGCATCGACCTGCTGATGATCGCCAAGTACCTGGAGCGCATCGGCGACCATGCGGTGAACATCGCCCAGTGGGTGGAGTACTCCCTCACCGGACAGCACAGCGAGGACTAATAAAATATGCTTTGGGAGCGGACGGACGACGCCCGCTCCTTCTCAATCAGATACATGTAAGGGGTTGAAACGCCGTGATCTATATACTGGAGGACGACGCCAGCATCCGAAAGCTGGTGGTCTACACCATCCAAAGCCAGGGCATGGAGGCCGAGGGCTTCGAGCGCCCCTCCCAGTTCTGGGAGGCACTGGAGCAGAAGACGCCGGAGCTGGTCCTGCTGGACATCATGCTGCCGGAGGAGGACGGGCTCCAGGTGCTCAAGCGCCTGCGCTCCCTGCCGGCCACCAAGGGCGTGCCTATCATCATGCTCACCGCCAAAAGCACCGAGTATGACAAGGTGCTGGGCCTGGATGAGGGGGCCGACGACTATGTGGCCAAGCCCTTCGGCATGATGGAGCTGATGGCCCGCATTCGGGCCGCCCTGCGCCACGGCGGGCAGGAGGCCCCCAAGGAAAAGACCTACTCCCTGGGCTCTCTCTTTGTGGACCCGGCCCGGCACATCGTCCGGGACGGGGACCGGGAGGTCACTCTGACCCTGAAGGAGTTTCAGGTGCTGTGTCTCCTGCTGGAGCGGGCGGGCACCGTCTTTACCCGGGACCAGCTGCTCAACACCATCTGGGGCTATGAGTTCGACGGGGCCAGCCGCACGGTGGATGTGCACATCCGTACCCTGCGGCAGAAGCTGGGACACTCCGGGGACTGCATCGAGACGGTGCGGGGCATCGGCTATAAGATCAGCACAGACCTTTCCGCGGGCACAGCCCGGAACGAATAAGGAGCGGACATGACGGCAAAACTCTTTCGTACTTCCATGGCAGTGGCAGTATCGGTGATGGCACTGTCCATTGCCCTCTTTATGGGGATGCTGTATCAGTATTTCAGCGACCAGATGATGGCGGAGCTGGAGAGCGAGACCTGGCTGGTGTCCCGCGGGGTGGAGCTGGACGGCATGGATTACCTCAACGGCCTGCACACCACCAGCCGTGTGACCTGGGTGACCGCCGACGGCACAGTCCTCTACGACAATCAGGCGGACGCCTCCACCATGGAAAACCACGCCGACCGGGAGGAGATCCGGGAGGCCCTCACCTCTGAGACCGGCACCGCCCAGCGCTTCTCCTCCACTCTGTCGGAGCAGACCCTGTATGTCACCCAGCGGCTCTCCGACGGAACGGTGATCCGTCTGGCCAGCGCCCAGAAGACCGTGGGACTGCTGCTTATCTCCATGATCCAGCCCATTTTGATCATCCTGGTGCTGTCCCTGCTGCTCTCGGCGGTGCTGGCCTCCCGGCTGTCCAAGGGGCTGATCAAGCCGATTCTGAGCCTGGATCTGGAGCACCCGGAGGACTGTGAGACCTACGACGAGCTCACCCCCCTCCTCTCCCGCCTGAAGCGGCAGAACGACACCATTCAGCAGCAGATGAATCTGCTTAAGCAGCGGCAGACTGAGTTTGCCGCTCTCACCGACAACATGTCCGAGGGCTTTCTGCTCCTGGACCGGCAGGGCCACGTACTCTCCCACAACTCGGGCGCTCTGCGCCTGCTGGGCGTGGAGGAGCCGGAGGGCGAGGTCAATGTGCTGGTGCTCAACCGGGAGGAGCCCTTCCGCCAGGCAGTGGATGAGGCCCTCTCGGGCAAACGCAGCCAGCAGATGCTCCATCTGAACGGCCGGTACTGCAAGCTGCTGGCCAACCCGGTGCTGGCCGACGGAAAACCCGCCGGCGCGGTGCTGGTGCTTCTGGATGTGACCGAGCAGGAACAGCGGGACGAGCTGCGGCGGGAGTTCACCGCCAACGTCTCCCACGAGCTGAAAACCCCCCTCACCTCCATCTCCGGCATTGCGGAGATCATGCAGAGCGGCATGGTCAAGCCCGAGGACATCCAGAGCTTTGCCGGCGACATCTACCAGGAGGCCCAGCGCCTCATCGCCCTGGTGGAGGACATCATCCGCCTCTCCCGGCTGGACGAGGGGGCCGAGAGTCTGGAGCGGGAGCCGGTGAATCTCCTCTCCATCGCCCAGGATGTGGCCCGGCGTCTGGACTCCGCCGCCCAGAAGGCCGGAGTCACTCTGAAGGTAATGGGCCTGTCGGTGGAGGTGCGCGGCATCCCCAGCGTGCTGGACGAGATGGTGTACAACCTGTGTGACAACGCCATCAAGTACAACCACCCCGGCGGCACCGTCAATGTGACGGTGGCCCCCGCCGACGACGGGTCGGCCGAGGTCACCGTGGAAGACACCGGCATCGGTATTCCAGTGGAGGACCAGTCCCGGGTGTTCGAGCGGTTCTACCGGGTGGACAAGAGCCACTCCAAGGAGATCGGCGGCACTGGGCTGGGTCTGTCCATTGTGAAGCACGGGGCCTCCCTCCACGGAGCCCAGATCCACATGGACAGCCAGGTGGGCCGGGGAACCTCCGTCCAGCTGCTGTTCCCGCACCATGAATAAAGCGCTGTGAAAGCGGGCATCCTGCCAACAACGGGCCGCCGGACCACTGTCCGGCGGCCCTGATTTTTGCAGCATGGGAGGATTGCTGATGAAGAAGAGAGCTGCGCTCTTGTGCGCCGCGGCGCTGGCCCTGGCCGCCCTGACCAGCTGTTCCAGCGGGGAGCCGGAGCGGACGGCGGAGGAGTGGACCGACCTGTACGTCCAGGCCATCACGGACCACGGCGGCGAAATGGTGGAGTACAACCCGGTAATCAGCCGATTTGATCCGGAGGACGGAGCCTCCGCGCTGGCTCTGGAGTCTCTGGGGCTGGCAGAGGAGGACGTGGAGGCCTTCGGGGCCAGCGTATCCTTGATGAACACCCAGGCCTACGGCATCGCCGCCGTCCGGCCGGTCCAGGGAAGGACGGACGCGGTGCGGGAGGCCCTCCAGGGCTATGTGGACCGGCAGCAGAGCAGTTTTGAGTTCTACCTGCCCGACCAGTACCAGGTGGCTCAGGAGGCTCGGCTGGAGACCTTGGATGACGGCACCGTCCTGCTGGTCATGTGCCAGGATGGCGATGCAGTGTTTGAGGCCATCCGCGGGGAGTTGGAGCGGGCTTAACCGGACAACTTACAAAGCAGAAGGGCGCGGCCAAATGGCCGCGCCCTTTGAAATTTTCACTGTATTGCCAGAACCCTGGCCTTTTCTATTATTCCGCCCGCTCCAGCAGACGCTCTCCCGCCACATGGATGTCCCCCGCTCCCACGGTGAGGAGCAGGTCCCCAGGCTGAGCCAGCTGGGCCAGGCGGTTGGTCACATCCTCCATGGTGGGACAGTACTCCGCTCTGGGAATGCGGTCCGCCAGGTCTTTGGAGGAGATCCCCAGGGTGTCCGTCTCCCGGGCTGCAAAGATCTCCGCCAGGAGCACCTTGTCCGGGAGCTTGAGCACCTCCACAAAGTCGTCAAAGAGCTCCTTGGTCCGGGAGTAGGTGTGGGGCTGGAAGGCACAGACCACCCGGTCGTACCCCAGGGCTTTCACGGTGGACAGCAGGGCCCGCAGCTCCCCAGGGTGGTGGGCGTAGTCGTCATAGAGCACTGCACCGTGGTACTCCCCTTTCCGCTCAAAGCGGCGGCCCGCCCCGGTAAAGGCGTGGAGCCCCTCCCGGATGGCGGCAAAGGGTACCTTCAGCTGGAGGGCGGCCCCGGCGGCGGCCAGAGCATTGCGCACGTTGTGGACCCCCGGGACCTGGAGGGTGATCCGGCCCAGATTCTCTCCCCGGTAGATCAGGTCGAAGGAGCCCACCCCCTTCTCATAGGTGAGGTTAGATGTGTGGATGTCCCCCCGCTCCAGGCCGAAGGTGAGCATAGGCTTTTCCAGCCCCCTCAGGGCGTCCATGGTGTTGGCATCGTCCCCGTCGGCGATGACCGCGCCCCCCTCCGGCACCAGCTGGGCAAACCGGCGGAAGGAGTGCTTCACGTCCTCCAAATCCTTGAAAAAGTCCAGATGGTCCGCGTCCACATTCAGAATCACCGCCACGGTGGGGAAAAAGGAGAGGAAGGAGTTGCAGTACTCGCAGGACTCCAGAATGATGGTATCCCCCTTCCCCACCCGGTGTCCCGCCCCCAGGGCGGGGAGGGTCCCCCCGATCATCACCGTGGGGTCCCGCTGGGCGGCCAGGAAAATCTGGGTGCAC
>CASFKT010000023.1 GCA_949295195.1 uncultured bacterium
AAACCATGACCAAGACACTGAACATTGAAGGCATGATGTGCGCCCACTGCGTGGCCCACGTGGAGAAGGCCCTGTCCGCCCTGGGGGGCGTGACCTCCGCCAAGGCCGACCTGGAGAAGAAGCAGGCCACCGTCACCCTGGCCGCCCCCGTCTCCGACCAGGAGCTGAAGGACGCGGTCACCGAGGCGGGCTATGAGGTGGTGTCCATCCAGTGAAGGCGGACCACACCCAGGTCACCCGCCTGCTTAAGACCGCCCGGGGGCAGATCGACGGCATCCTCAAGATGATTGAGGAGGACCGGTACTGCCTGGACGTGTCCCACCAGCTCATGGCCACCCAGTCCATTTTGAAAAAGGCCAACCGCATGGTGCTCAAGGCCCACATGGACTGCTGCGTCCGGGAGGCGGTGGAGAGCGGGAAGCCGGAGGATAAGCTGGAGGAGCTGGCGGTCCTGCTGGATCAGCTGGCCGACTGACCGGCCTGCAAAAATGCCGTTACTTTCCCGCCGCACAGCGGCGGAAAAGTCCTCGCTGCGCTCACTGAACGCCTTGCCATGCAAGGTATTCAGGGCATTCGATCCCACTCGAGGCGGGCTGCCGTCCCCTCGAGTTCCCCCGCCAAAACTGAGGCGGGTTCTATTCAACAGAGGTTTTTCGGCAAACTGAGGGCGGCTGAATCGGGACCACTCCCGGCTCAGCCGCCCTTTTGATTTCCACACATCAATACAGGGGAGGGGAGTTCCTGGAACACAGGAACTCTCCTCCTTAAAATTTCCGCATTACCCAAGGGCAATGTCTCGGGTGGCGTAGGCGTTCAGCTCCAGGCCGGCCGTGCTGCCGGCCTTCCACTCGTAATACCCCTGGCACCCGATCATGGCGGCGTTGTCCTCCCCAGAAAGCTCCGCTTTCTGGGAACCCCGTCTTTTTTCAATGCTCGGGACGGCAGAGCCGTCCCTCCGCCAAGGTTTTCGCTGGGCGAAAACGCTTGTACGGCGCTTCGCGCCGCCCCATCTGCGATGGGGCCCCGGCGACAACGCCGCTCACCCCAGGGAGATGTCCCGGGTGGCGTAGGCGTTCAGTTCCAGGCCGGCCGTATGGCCGGCCTGAAATTCATAAAATCCCTGACACCCGATCATGGCGGCGTTGTCGCCGCAGTATTTCAGCTCGGGCAGGAACAGGCGGTCGCCGCTCTCCTGGCAGGCGGCGGTGAGATCCGCCCGGATGCGGCTGTTGGCCGCCACGCCGCCGGCCACTGCCACCCGGCCGTACCCCCTCATGCGGGCGGCAGCCATCACCCGGGGCACCAGGGACTCGCTCACCGCCCGGCCGAAGCTGGCGGCGAAGTCGGGCAGGTTCAGCTCCTCCCCCTTCTGTTGGGCGTTGTGGATCAGGTTCAGGCTGGCGGTCTTCAGACCGGAGAAGGACATGTCCAGGTCGTGGCCTGCCACGTGGGCCCGGGGCAGCTCGTACCGGCCGTCGTCTCCCCCGCGGGCCAGGCGGTCCATGGGGCCGCCCCCGGGGTAGCCGATGCCCAGCACCCGGGCCACCTTGTCAAAGCACTCCCCCGCCGCGTCGTCCCGGGTCCCCCCCAGCACCTCCATGTCTGTGTAGGACTTCACGTCCACGATCAGGGTGGTGCCGCCGGAGACGCACAGGCACACAAAGGGGGGCTCCAGCTCCGGGTGGGTGATGTAGTTGGCGGCGATGTGTCCCCGCACGTGGTGCACCGGGATCAGGGGCAGGTCCAGTGCCATGGCCGCCCCCTTGGCAAAATTCACCCCCACCAGCACCGCCCCGATGAGCCCCGGGGCGTAGGTCACCGCCACGGCGTCCAGGTCCTGTTTCGTCAGGCCCGCCTGGGCCACCGCCTGCTCCGCCAGGCCGGTGACCGCCTCCACATGCTTCCGGGAGGCGATCTCGGGCACCACGCCCCCGTAGATGGTGTGCATCTCGATCTGAGAGGCAATGCAGTTGGACAGCACGGTCCGCCCGTCCCGGACCACCGCGGCGGCGGTCTCGTCGCAGGAGGACTCGATGGCTAAGATATTCATAAAAAGGTTCCCCCTTTTCAGACTGTGGAAAAAGCGGCAGGCCGCTTTTTCCAGCTTGCTTTCACAAAATTTTCACCGCAGAAGGGCTCTCCCGATCGGTCGATTTACTCCGGCCGGTCCCACGGGATCTGCACGAACCGCCGGAACACAGCGCCGGGAAAGTGCCCCTGATACAGGGAGCGGTAGGCCGCCAGCAGCTCCGGCTCCTCCCCGGGGCCGGCGGCCAGCAGGCGGTAATGGACGCCGAACAGCCGGCTGTTAAAGCCCGCGTACCGGAATCCCGCCCGGCGGTAGAAGCCCAGGCGGCGCTCCTGGAGCGCCCGCTCCCCCGGCTCCGCCGCCTCCGGGGCCTCCACCTCCGCCAGGATGGCCGCCGTCTCTCCGTAGATCCGGCGCAGCTGGGCCAGCATGCGGCTCCCCCAGCCCTGCCCCCAGCGGTCCCGGGGCACCCCCAGGTAGTCCAGAAGGACCGCCCTTCCATCCAAGGTCTGCCACAGCAGGGCGTAGGCCGTCAGCTCCTCCCCCTGATACAGGCCCCAGGCCGGATAGCGGCCCGCCCGCATATGCCTCTGGATGGTGCGCAGGGGCTTGAGCTCCGAGGGCGGGAAGGTCCCCTTCAGCTCCCGGCGGTAGAGGAGGCCCACCTCCTCCGGTCCCAGCGGCCTCAGCTCCGGCTCATTCATGCTCATTTCCGATCCGCTTGAAGTAGCGGGTCATGATGACGGCATCCTCGGTGGGCTCGGTGTAATAATTCTTCCGCCGCCCCGCCTCCTCAAATCCGTGCTTGCGGTACAGGGCGATGGCCGGGGCGTTGGAGGCGCGCACCTCCAGGGTGAGGAAGGCCAGGTTGGCCTCCCCAAAGCGGCAGAACACGTCCAGCAGCTCGTCCGCCACCCCGTGGCGGCGGGCGTTAGGCTCCACCGCGATGTTGTCAATATACCCCTCGTCCAGCACCACCTGGAGCCCCGCGTAGCCCAGCACGCCTCCGTCCTCCGACTCGGCCACGATAAAGCTGGCCTGGGAGTCAAAGAGGACCTCGGTGAGCATGGCCTCGCTCCAGGGGGTGGAGAAGCACTCCCGCTCCAGGGCGGCGATCTGTTCGATGTGGCTGCGGTCCATGGGCACGATGTTGTATTCCACGAAAATGGCACTTCCTTCCGGCCCGGCAGCGCCGGTCCCAATATTTCATAAAATCTTCATGTTTATCCGCTTGTTATTTCTTATGTAATCCGGTAAAATGGTACTTGATTTCCGGCACGGCGTTCGCCGGTCCACCTGTCATTTTGTCCGCGTGAACCTCCGCGGCCCAATTTTTTACAGAAAGGACTTCTGCCTGCCATGAAAAAAGCCATTGTCCGGCTTCTCTCCGCTTCTCTGCTGTGCGCTCTGCTCACCACAGGCGCGGCGGCCGCCACCCTTCAAAGCGGCCAGGCGGCTTATCAGCTCTCCCTGGACCCCCTGGGCACTGAGCCCTTCTCCTATTCGGATACGGAGACCTACTCCGCCACCCTGGTCCCCATTGGAACCCGGGTGAGCAGCGAAACCGGCGCCCTCCTGCTGGTGGAGATCTTCACCTACTCCGAGAGCAGCGGCCACTGGGCTCTGAACTCCCTCCTGTCCGGTCAGAGCGACCTGGTGGTCCGGGATTCCGCCCACCTGTACCACATCTCCACCCTCGTCAACGGCGGCGAGAACAGTGACACCGTGGACCGAGGGATCTGGCTGAAGGCCCCCAGCCAGGGCTCCAGCCAGCCTATCTCCGCCACCGGCGAGCCGGTGGACGAGTGGGCCCTCAACCTGGTCAACCAGGCCATCGCCGGCGGGCTGATGCCCGACCACCTGAAGGGGCAGGACCTGCGGGAGCCCATCACCCGCCTTCAGTTCGCCGCCTTCACCGTCCGGCTGTATGAGACGGCCAGCGGCCAGTCCATCCAGGTCCCCGAAGAGAATCCCTTCACGGACACCTCCGACCCGGAGGCGCTCAAGGCCTACTCCATGGGCTTTACCGCCGGCACCTCCGCCTCCACCTTCGGCCCTGAGGAGCTTCTTACCCGGGAGCAAGCCGCCGTCATGCTCACCGCCGTTTACCGGGCTCTGGGCGGCTCCGTTCCCGACGGCACCCCCTCCTTCTCGGACGGAGGGGAGATCTCCTCCTGGGCCCAGAGCAGCGTGGCCTTTATGGCCCAGAGCGGCATTGTGGCCGGCTACGGCGACGGCCGCTTCGGCCCCCAGGACACCGCCCAGCGGCAGGCCTGCCTCATCATGGCCCTGCGCATCCTCCAGGATCAGACTCAGACCGCATAACAGAGCGGGGCTGTCCCCTCCCGTGCCGCCCCGGCACCGGAGACCCAGCCCCGCCTTTTTCCGCTCTGCGCTTCCGTCCGGCCTCTCATCCAGGCCGGGCTTTTTTATAAGCTGGAGACCTTATAGACCACGCCGAACCCGGCCAGCAGGGTGAGCGCGCACACGATCCACTCCGCCCCCGCCGGGACGCCCGGGAAGATGGTGGGAATGGACGCCACCACAAAGCCCAGAATAATCAGGTAGGTGGCCCGGGGGTAGACCCGCATCAGATGCTCCAGCGCCTTGGTAGTGGCCACCACCCCCAGAATTCCCCCCAGCCCCAGGGGGACGAGGTACTCAAAATCCAAATTCCCGATGGCCTGAATGGTGGTGCTGTACATCCCCAGCACCAGCAGCAGGTAGGATACGCTGATCCCCGGCAGAACCAGGGCCACCGCCGCCACCACGCCGGACACCACCAGCATAACGCAGCGCTCCAGGCCGCCGCCGCTCATCTGGTCCATGGTGGGCAGCTTGGCCAGCACCCACACAATGATCATTCCCACCACCACATAGACCGGGACCCGCCAGTGAAAGGAGGTCACCTTGGCCTTCTGGAAGGTCATGGGCACGCTTCCGGCCACCGCCCCCATGAAGAAGAAGCCGGCGGGCTTGGGAAAGAGCTCCATCAGCTGGAGCAGGGGCTTGGACAGGAGAAAAATCCCCGCTCCGGCCCCCAGGCAGAAACAGAACAGCAGCCAGAAATTGGCCCGCTTGCTCTGAAAAAAGGTGCTCACCGCGTGGATCAGCCGGTCATAGACGCCCAGAATGATGCACATGGTGCCGCCGCTTACCCCGGGAACCAGCATGGTCCCCCCTACCACGGCCCCCTTGGCCGCTACGATCAGATGCTGCTTGAAATCCAAAGTGACGCTCCTGTCTGTTCTCTGAGGAGATTCTCCCCTGTGTCAGGGGCGAATATCCTGTTCAAAATAGTCAATTTTATCTACCTTCCCGATGACCGCGATGATGTCCTCCGCCGCAAAGCGGTACTGGGGGGAGAACTCCACGTTTGTCTGGTGGTCCCGCTCCACGGCAATGATGTTGATGCCATAGACCCGGCGCACGTCCAGCTCCTGGATGCTGGCTCCGATCAGCTTTCCGCCCACCTGGATGCGCCGCACCTCCACATCATCGTCCAGGGAGACATAGTCCAGGGTGCTTTTGGAGATCAGCCGCTTGCCAATGCGCACGGCCATATCCGCCTCGGGGTAGACCACCGTGGCCCCCAGCTGCTTGAGCACCTCTCCATGCTCCTGGCTGTTGGCCTTGGAGATCACGTTGGGAATGCCCATCTTGATCACCTGCATGGTGGTGAGGATGCTCACATCCAGCTGCTCGCCGATGCAGATGGTGACCGTGTCGCAGTTCTGCACGCCGGTCTCCTGGAGGCTCTCCTCGTTGAGCGTCCCCGCCACAAAGGCGTAGTCGGTGTATTTCCGCACCGCCTTCACCTTCTGTTCATCATTGTCCACGGCAATGACTTCCTGGCCGGCCTCGGCCAGCGTCTTCACCAGGGCGGTGCCAAACCGCCCCAGACCGATGACCCCGAACGAGGTCTCTGAATGCTTTTTTCTCATAGCGCTCCTATCCTATTGTAATCATTTCTTCGGTGTACCGGATGCTGGGGTCGGGCCGGTCGATCCACAGAGAAAACAGGGTAAAGGCCCCCAGACGTCCAACGTACATGGTAAATATCAGCACCAGCTTGCTTGCCACGCTCAAATCGGGGGTGATCCCAGTGGACAGGCCCACCGTACCGAAGGCGGAGACCTCCTCAAAGAACAGCCGCACAAAGTCCAGCTCCGGCTCCAGCACGCACAGCAGGAAGGTTCCCACGCACACCACCACCAGGGACAGCAGGGCGATGACTCCCGCCTTGTCGATGGCCTCTCCGGGCAGCGTCCGGTAGAAGCCTCCGGGCTTCTTCTTGGTAAAGACGGCCCGCACCTGCTGCATCAGGGCAAAGAAAGTGGTGGTCTTGATGCCGCCGCCGGTGGACCCGGGAGAGGCGCCGATGAACATGAGCAGGATCAGGGTGAACAGCCCCGCGTTGGTCAGCTCCCCCATGGAGTAGGTGGAGAAGCCGGCGGTGCGGGCGGACACGCTGTGGAAAAAGGCCCCCAGCCAGGTCATGTCCTCGGTGGCCTTCAGCAGCAGGGTGCCCGCGGCCAGCAGGGCCGCCGTGGTGGTGATGACCACCTTGGAGTGGAAGGTCAGCTTCCGGAAGCTCTCGGCCCTGCGGATGTCCAGCATCACCAGAAAGCCCAGGCCGCCGAAGATGATCAGGGCGCAGGTGACCAGATTCAGCAGCACGTCACTCTGATAGGGGATGAGGTTCTGCATCCCGCCCAGGATGTCAAAGCCCGAGTTGTTGAAGGCGGCCACCGAGTGGAACACGCTGGTCCACAGGGCCCGGGGCAGGGGATAGTCCTGGGAGAAGGTGAGAAAGCTCAGAACGGCGCCCGCCCCCTCAAAGCACAGGGTCACTTTCAGCACCCACTGGATCAGCCGCACCATTCCCTGAAAACTGTCCACATTCAGGGCCTCCTTCACCAGGGAGCGGCCCTTGATGCTCACCCGGCGGCCGGCGGCCAGAATCAGTCCCACGCCCACCGACGTGACCCCCAGGCCGCCGATCTGGATCAGTCCGGCCAGCACCGCCTGTCCAAACACCGTAAAGTTGTCATAGGCGTCCACCGCGATGAGGCCCGTGACACAGACCGCGCTGGTGGAGGTGAACAGCGCGTCGATGTACGCCACCTCCACCCCCGGCCGGATGGAGATGGGCAGCATCAAAAGAACGCTGCCAATCAGAATCACCGCCGCAAAGCCCAGGGCAATGAGCCGCCCGGGGGGCTGCTTTTTCAAAAACCGTATCATAGTGCGAACTGGGCCGCCCGGCCGGAAAGCGGGACGGCTTCGTCCTCCTTTTCCATATGAACTCTTCCAGACCTCATCCGATCAGGAATTCTTCATGACCACGCTCTCCACCGTGTCGGCCACGTGCTCGCAGGCATCCACGCACTTCTCCAGATAGAGGAAGATCTCCCGCCAGACGATGATCTCGATGGGGTCGGTGCAGGTGGTGTGGAGGGTGCGCATGCTGTTGATGAACTGCTGGTCGGCCTCCTCCTCCAGGGTGTTGATGCGGATGATATGGTCCCGCAGGCCCTTGGAGCGCTTGAAGTCGGCGAACTCCTGGGCCATGAGCTTGGCCTCCTCACAGCAGCGGATCACCAGCCGGGACAGCTCCAGGGCCTCCGGCCGGATCTTCTGCACGTTGTTGCAGTAGACCCGCAGCAGCACATCCTCGATCTTGTCGGTGACCTCGTCGATGTTCTGGCTGAGGAGGATGATGTCCTCCCGCTCGATGGGGGTGATGAAGGCCTTGGCCAGCACGTTGAGCAGCTCGTGCTTCTTGTCGTCGGCGGCGTGCTCGATGTTGTGCATCTCATCCAGCGTCTCTTTGATCTGGGCGGGGTCAAACTCCCGCATGGACCGGTCCAGCAGCTGGGCCGCTTTGCAGGCGTCGTCCAGACAGGCCGTAAAGGTTTCAAAATAATATGCGTCTTGCTTCTTTGCCATTTCCGTCTCACTCCTGAATCAAATCTTCAAATGGGGACCCAAACAGAACCGGAACGCTCCGGAATCACAGGATGGTCATAAACAGCTTGGCCATCACAAAGCTGATGAGGCCGCAGCCGGGGAAGGTAAACACCCAGGTGAGCATCATGTCCTTGACCACGCCGAAGTTGATGGCGGACAGCCGCTTCACCGCGCCCACGCCCATGATGGCGCTGGTCTTGGTGTGGGTGGTGGACACCGGAATGCCGAACACGCTGGACAGCAGCAGGCAGAAGGCGCCGGCCAAGTCGGCGGAAAAGCCCTGGTACTTCTCCAGGCGGACCATGTCCATGCCCACCGACTTGATGATCTTCTCTCCGCCCACGCTGGTGCCCACGCCCATGACCGTGCTGCACACCACCATCAGCCAGACGGGGATGATCACGCCCTCCACGCTGCTCTGGCCGTTGCTGAAGGCCATGCCCAGGAAGAGCACGCCGATGAACTTCTGGCCGTCCTGGGCCCCGTGCATGAAGCTCATGGCGGCGGCGCCGAAGATCTCGCCCGCCTGGAAGAAAAGGTTGGTCTTGTGCCGGTTCATCCCGGCGCAGATAATCGTAATCAGCTTGCAGATCACCCATCCGGACAGGAAGCCCAGGGCCAGGCTCAGGAACAGGCCGTAGATGACCTTGATCCACTCGTCCGGGTTGACCCCGTCCAGGCCGCCGTGGATGGCGATGGCCGCGCCGGTGAGGCCGGCGATCAGGCTGTGGCTCTCACTGGTGGGGATGCCGAAGTAGGAGGCCCCCACGCTGTACACCACGATGGAGAACAGAGCCGCGCACAGGGCAATCTGCGCCTCGTGGGTATTGCTTCCAAAGTCCACCATGTTGCTGATGGTGGAGGCCACCGCGCTGTTGATGTGGGTCATGATGAGCACGCCCAGGAAGTTGAAGACAGCGCTGGTGATAATGGCCTTTCGTGCCCCCAGGCAGCGGGTGGTGATGCAGGTGGCAATAGCGTTGGGCGCGTCGGTCCAGCCATTGACGAAGATGACCCCCAGGGTCAGGAGAACGGTCACCAGCATGACCGGGTTTGTGGAGATCGCCTGTAAGAAATAAGAAAGCGAAACATCCATATCCATAGTCCAGCAAAACCCCTTTTATTTTTCTATGCCTTGTTTGAAAAGTGGAAATGTACCATTTTTCCGCCAGGCAAGGCAATTTGACGCGGCAATCCTTGGTGGATTGCAAGGAAAATGAACGCGGCATGGTGGGAAAAGGCCCGCCGTCTGGGCTGATTGACATTTTTCAAACATGGCCCAGGAGCAAAAAAAGAGCAGGACCTCTTTCCCTCAAAAGTCCTGTCCATCTCCGGGGGAAAGGCACTGAAATTTTCTTTCCCATTCCGACGCTGTGAATCAAAGGAGGCGCAGTTTCCTGCCCTCTGCGACAGACTCTGCCTCGATATTCCAGCACATATACGATAGCATCAAAGGGACCGTTCGTCAATAGTAAAATGTATGTTAAGATAGGCGCGCTTCCTGTTAAGACCGGGTTCATTCCGACGGTTTGGACCGCCGCCCTCCGCCGGAAGTTTTGGTTGACAACGTAGACCTCTCGTGGTATATTTGGTCTACAAAGTAAACTTCAAAAGGAGGTGTGCAAATATGGCGGAGACGCTGCTCACCAACAGCGAGTGGTACGTGCTGGACTGCCTGTGGGAGCGCGCCCCCCAGACGGTCACCCAGCTGGTCCCCATTTTAAAGGAGAAGGTGGGCTGGGCCAAGAGCACCACCATCACCACCCTGCGCCGGATGGAGGACAAGGGGCTGGTCCGGGTGGAGGTCCAGGGCCGGGCCAAGCACTACTTCCCGGCGGTGGAACGGGAGAAGGCCGCCCGCCAGGAGACCCGCTCCTTTCTGGACCGGGTGTACCAGGGGAGCGTGGGCCTGATGGTGTCCTCCATGGCCCGGGAGAAGGCCCTGACCAAAGAAGAAATAGAGGAACTGTACGCCATTTTAAAGGAGGCGGAGGGAACATGATGGAGCTGCTCATCTCCTGGTGCGTCACCTCGTCCATTCTGCTGGCGGTCTTTCTGCTTCTGCGGGGGACTGTGTTCCGAAAGCTGTCCCCCCGGGCGCGGTATGCCCTGTGGGGGGTGGTCCTTCTGCGGCTGCTGGTGCCCTTCCAGATTCCCAGCCTCTCCCTCCCCGCCGCGGCGGCGGATCTGGCGCCGGAGCTGCCCGTTTTGTCAAACCGCCCCCTCTCCCCGGACACCGCCATGGGCCACGCGGTCATCCCCTCCAGCCTGCTGGAGGAAAACGGCCTCACCATCGCTGACGACGGCACAGTGCAGGCCAGCCCGTCGGGCCAGGGCGCCGCCCTCTGGGAGCTCCAGGAAAACGGGGAGGTCTACATGTATTTCGGCGGCCCCACTCTGGACAACGTGCTCCACGCCGCCGTGGTGCTGGCGTGGGGGGCGGGGGCCGGCGTGGTCCTGCTGGCGGTGCTGGCCGCCAACCTGCGGTTTGCCCAAAAACTCCGCAAAAGCCGACTGCCTCTCCCCACGGCGGACTGTCCCCTGCCGGTGTATGAGGCGGATGGGCTCCCCTCCCCCTGTCTGTGCGGGGTGCTCCGACCCGCCGTCTACCTCACCCCGGAGGCGGCGGCGGACGGAACAGTCCGCACCCATGTGCTCTCCCACGAGCTCACCCACTTCCGGCACAGGGACCACATCTGGTCCCTCCTCCGGTGCCTGGCCCTGGCCCTCCACTGGTATAACCCCCTGGTGTGGGCGGCAGTCATCTTGTCCAAGCGGGACGGGGAGCT
>CASFKT010000024.1 GCA_949295195.1 uncultured bacterium
CGGCTCCAGGAGCTGGCCCGGGAGACGGCGGCGGAGCTGGGCATCCCCCTGCGGGAGGGGGTCTACTTCTACTGCTACGGCCCCCAGTACGAGACCCCCGCCGAGGTCCGGGCCGCCCGCATCCTGGGGGGCGACGCGGTGGGCATGTCCACCGCCCCCGAGGTGGTGGTGGCCGGGCACTGCGGCATGGAGGTGCTGGGGCTCACCCTGCTCTCCAATATGGCCGCGGGCATTCTGGACCAGCCCCTCTCCGAGCAGGAGGTGCTGGACGCCGCTGAGGCGGCCAAGGAGAAATTCTCCGGACTCATTCGGGCGTGTCTGAGGAAAATGTGAGGTTTTAGCAGGGAATTTCGCCGCCTGCGGGCGGCGACCTACTTTGCCCATGGCGGCAAAGTAGGCAAAACGCCCCCGGGGACGGCTCCAGATGAGCACTTCGTGCTCATAGTCGCCTTTCCCCGGACCCCCATTACGGGGATTACCCCTTGGGCCAGGCAGAAACCTTCCGGCGCGCAAAATCTGAGTGGTTTTCCGCAGTTCAATCCGGGCCACTGGGCCCTGAGTTTGCAAAAATTGCAAGCGGTGCGGTTCCGCAACTGCGCCTGGCTTTACCGAGCTAACAGTACCAGTTCGGATGATGCCGTAGGGGCGCACAGTGTGCGCCTGCGGGCCGGTCTGGAACCGTCCCGGTATCCGCGTAGGGGCGGCTATCAGCCGCCCGCAAGCCTTCCCCTTTAGGGGCCGACTCCCTTTATCAAGGGGAGATGGCCGAAGGCCAGAGAGGATAGGGAAGGTGCCGAGCGAAGCGAGGCGGATGAGGTCCGTAGGGCCGCCCGGCCCAACTGCGTCCCATTCCTGGGCGGGCCGGCCAGTGTCCGGCCCCTACGAAGGGATAAAACGCTTCTGCACATGCCGTAGGGGCGGGTGTCCTCACCCGCCCGCCGTCCCTTTGAGCCTACCCCTTGGTGCCTCTCAAGGTGAATTGGCCCGAAGGGCCAAGAGAAGGTGGCCTGGGCCATTGGTTTCTTTTTGGGCATCCAGAAAGAAACTCGCCGTCCGCAGACGGCGAAACTCCCCCGCCGATCTAAAAAATAGGAGGGACACCCATGCTCACCATCTTCAACCGCGCGGAGCTTTTGATCACCTATGACCTGAACCGCTTCAACCGGGTGCGGGACGCTTTGGATGGGGCGGGGATCGACTATGTCTACCGCACCAAGGACCTGACCAGTCCCACCCTTCTGGAAGGCCTGGCGGGCGGGAGCAGCCGGGGCCGCACCGGAACCTTGGGCATCAGCCACGACGCCCGGGTGGAGTACAAGCTGTACGTCCATAAGGATCAGCTGGACTGGGCCAAAACATTTTTGTATTGAGGAGCCATTCATGTCTGTTTTATTTGAGCATGTCACCGCCGTCACCATGGATCAGGAGCGGCGGATTTTAAAGGACGCCTACGTGGCGGTGGAGGGGACAAAGATCGCCTCCGTGGGGACTCAGCGCCCCCAGGGGGCGTTCGACCGGGTGATCGACGGCGCCGGCAAGGTGCTGATGCCCGGCTTTGTGAACGCCCACACCCACCTGCCCATGACCCTCATGCGGGGGTACGGGGGCGGCCAGAATTTACAGCACTGGCTCCACGACTACATCTTCCCCGCCGAGGCCAAGCTGGACCAGCGGGCGGTGGCCGCCGGGACCGGCCTGGGCCTGGCGGAGATGATCGCTACGGGGGTCACCTGTGTGGCAGACATGTATATGAAGACGGGGGCCATCGCCCAGCAGATCGTGGAGGCGGGCATCTCCGCCAACCTGTCCTGCGGGGGGGTGTATTTCGGCGCCCCGGAGGACTTCTCCCCTGAGACCTGCGGCGACTGCCGGAACCAGATCGCGCTGACTGAGGAGTGGCACGGCGCAAATGACGGTCAGATCCTGGTGGACGCCTCCATCCACGCGGAGTACACCTCCAACCCGCCTCTGTGGAGGTGGATGGCGGATTACGCCGCGGAGCACCGCCTCAATATGCACGTGCATGTATCCGAGACGGTCTCAGAGCACCAGGCGTGTCTGGAGCGGTGGGGCAGGACGCCCACTCAGATTCTGGACCAGTACGGGGTGTGGGACAGCGGGAGGGCCCTGGCCGCCCACTGCGTGTACACCACGCCGGAGGACTGGGCCATCATGTCGAAAAAGCACGTCTCCTGCGTCCACAACCCCTGGTCCAACCTGAAGCTGGGCTCCGGGGTGGCCCCCATCCCGGATATGCTTCGGGCGGGGGTGAACGTGGCCCTGGGCACCGACGGCATGTCCTCCCACAACAGCGCCGACCTGTTCTCCGATGTGAAGCTGGCCGCCTGCCTCCAGGCCGGGGTGCGCCGGGACCCCATGGCCCTGTCCGCCTGTCAGGCCCTGGAGATGGCCACGGTGAACGGGGCGGAGGCCCTGGGCCGGGATACGGGGGTCATCGCCCCGGGGAAGACGGCCGACCTGATCCTGGTGGACTTCTCCGCCCCCAACCTGACCCCCTGCCACGACGTGGCGGAGAATCTGGTCTACGCCGCCCACGGCTCCAACGTGGACATGAATATGGCCCGGGGAAAGGTCATATATGAGAAGGGGGAGTTTTTCACCCTGGACCTGGAGCGCATCCGGTACGAGGTGGAGCGCTACGCCCTCCCCCTGCTCTTTGGCTCCAACGCCTGATTTTGATTCCCGCTCTCTTAACTCCTATCTCAACCTAAGGAGGTCTCCGAATGGCGCAGCACGAACAGCCCCCGCGCCGGGTGGCCCGTACGTCCAAGCCCAACACCTTTTTCGGCGGAGCCGCGATTCTGGCCGTAGGCATTCTGGTGGTCAAGCTCATCGGCATGTTCTACAAGATCCCGCTCCTGAACATCATCGGGGAGCAGGGCTCCGCCGACTTCAACAACGCCTATAACATCTACTCCGTCCTGCTCACCATCTCCACCGCGGGCCTGCCCGTGGCGGTGTCCAAGCTGGTGAGCGAGGCCGACGCCCTGGGCCGCCGGAACCAGGTGCGCCGCACCTTCCGGCTGGCCCTGGCCCTGTTCCTGATCCTGGGGGTCCTGTCCTTCCTGGTGATGTTCTTCGGTTCGGAGCAGCTGGCCGGCCTGATGAACGACAGCATGGCCGCTCCCGGCATCCGGGCCCTGGCCCCGGCGGTCATCTGCGTGGGCTGCCTGTCCGCCTTCCGGGGCTATGCCCAGGGGCACGGGAGCATGACCCCCACCGCCGTCTCCCAGATCATCGAGGCCCTGTGCAAGCTCACCGTGGGCTTAGGCCTGGCCTACTGGCTGGTGGGCCACGGGGCGGACGCCAGCCACGCCGCCGCCGGCGCCATCACCGGCGTGACGGTGGGCACCATTGTGGCCCTGGCCTATATGCTGATGAACTTTTTGATCACCCGCAGCCAGGAGCCCCAGCTGGCCGACGACCGGCCCGACGAGCCGTCCACCATCCTCAAGCACCTGCTGATGATTGCCGTCCCCATCACCATCAGCTCCTCCATGGTGGGCATCGTCACCGTCATTGACACCTCCCTGGTCCAGGGACAGCTCCAGCGGGCCCTGCTGGAGAACCAGGACACCTGGACCCTGTATCAGGACTTTGTGGACTTCACCTCCCTGAAGGAGGCCCTGTCCGCCTGGCAGGCCGCCCTGCCCGATGGCAGCGCCGTCTCCATGTCCCTGCTGGACCAGTACGCGGCCCAGGCCGAGGCCCTGCGGGACCAGCAGGCCGCCCTCACCGACCTGCAGTCCGCCTCCCTGGAGCTCCACGCCGCCCTGGAGAACATCAGCCGCACCCTGTACGGCAACTACTCCGGCGCCCTGAACATCTATAACCTGCCCACCTCCCTGATGGCCGCCGTCACGGCCGCCGTCATTCCCGCCGTCTCCGGGGCGCTGGCCCGCCGGGACCGCCGGGGGGCGGGGCGGATCACCGGCTCCGCCCTGCGGATCTCCGCCCTGGCCGCCTGTCCCATGGCGGTGGGCCTCTTCGTCCTGGGCGAGCCCATCATGGCTCTCATTTTCCCCAACCTGAACCCCCAGCTGGCCGGTCCCCTGCTGTCCACCCTGGGCCTGGCCACCCTGTTCGTGTGCATGATGCTGGTGTGCAACTCCATCCTCCAGGCCCACGGCTTTGTGAGCCTGCCGGTGATTATCATGGTGGCGGGGGGCGTAGTGAAGATCATCACCAACTACAACGTGGTGATCCAGCCCACCATCGGCATCTACGGGGCCCCCATGGGGAACATCCTGTGCTTCGCTCTGTGCATGACGCTGGACCTGGTGGTGATGTCCCGGGTGATCCCCCGCCGGCCCAGGTATATCCAGGTCTTTGCCAAGCCTCTGGCCGCCTCCGCCCTCATGGGCCTGGGAGCTTGGGCGGTGTACGGCCTGATGTCCAAGCTGTTTGAGGCCACCGGGATTTTCATGTCCGCGGACCCCGTGACCCATGAGGTGCTGGGGCTGAGCCGCACCGGCAACGCCGCGGCCACCCTCCTGGCTATCCTGGTGGCGGTGGTCATCTACGGCGTTTTGGTGATTGCCCTCCGTGCGATTACAAAAGACGATCTGATGCTGATGCCCAAGGGCGAAAAGATCGCCCGGATGCTCCATCTCTGATGGCACAAAAAGGCCCTGAACGGCTGTTTTCAGGGCGGCGCCGGGGCCTTCCATGTATTTCCGCCCCCTGTGGGGGCGGAAATACGCAAAAGAATTGGGCTAAAAGCAAAAAATACCTTGCGAAGGAAGCGAGATTGTGGTAGATTTTCAGTATATGGAGCGCTATGACATCCAGGATCTGCGCCGCATCATGGCCCTGCTCCGGGCTCCGGGGGGCTGCCCCTGGGACCGGGAGCAGACCCACGAGAGCATCCGGCGAAATATGCTGGAGGAGGCCTATGAGGTGGTGGAGGCCATCGACGAGAAGGACCCCGAGCACCTGAAGGAGGAGCTGGGGGACGTCCTGCTCCAGGTGGTGTTCCACGCCCAGATGGCCCGGGAGGAGGGGCTCTTCACCTTTGACGACGTGGTGGACGGCGTAGCCCAGAAGATGGTGTTCCGCCACCCCCACGTCTTTGGGCAGGCCCACGCCGATGACTGCGCCCAGGCGCTGGACACCTGGGACGCCCAGAAGCGGGAGGAGAAGGATCAGCGCACCGCCTCGGATACCTTAAAGGCGGTGGCCCGCTCCCTTCCCGCCCTGATCCGGGCGGAGAAGATCCAGAGCAAGGCCGCCAAGGCGGGCTTTGACTGGCCGGACCCGGCCCCCGCTTTGGACAAGCTGGCCGAGGAGGCGGACGAGCTCCGCCGGGCCGCCCAGGGGGACGGGGACCCGGAGGAGGAGCTGGGCGACCTGCTGTTCGCCGCGGTGAAGGCAGGGCGCTTCCTGGGTCTGGACAGCGAGCAGGCTCTGACCCGGGCCTGCGACAAGTTCATCCGCCGCTTCCAGGCGGTGGAGGAGCGCGCCGGAGGCCGTCCTCTGGGGGAGCTGCCCCTGGAGGAGCTGGAGGCCCTCTGGGCCCAGGCCAAGGCGGAGGAAGCTCCAACGCAGAAGCCGTGATGGGGACAAGCGCCCCAGATCAGCGCACCAACCAAAGACAGGCCGCCGTTTGGGGCCGTCAACTTTCTTAGGAGGAATACGACCATGAATAAGACCGAACTGATCGCCGCCGTGGCCGAGAAGGCCGACCTGTCCAAGAAGGACGCCGAGGCCGCCATCACCGCCACTGTGGACGCCATTACCGAGGCCCTGACCCAGGGGGAGAAGGTCCAGCTGGTGGGCTTTGGCTCCTTTGAGGTGAAGACCCGGGCTGCCCGGGTGGGCCGCAACCCCCGCACCGGCGAGGAGATTCCCATCTCCGAGGCCAAGCTGCCCGTGTTCAAGGCCGGCAAGGCCCTGAAAGATGCGGTGGCCCAGTAAAGCCATGCCATCCCGGGAGCGCCGCTTGGCGGCGCTCCTTTTTTTGAACAGAGGAGTTTTCTGATTATGCGACTG
Source organism: uncultured bacterium (assembly GCA_949295195.1). Lineage (GTDB taxonomy): Bacteria > Bacillota > Clostridia > Oscillospirales > Oscillospiraceae > Lawsonibacter. Next base: position 6,013 of record CASFKT010000024.1, read on the forward strand.
GACAAATGGCTGAAGGTGTCCCGGCTCATCAAGCGGCGGACGGTGGCCAACGAGGCCTGTGACAACGGCCGGGTCACCGCCAACGGCCGGCCGGTGAAGGCCAGCTACGACGTGAAGGCCGGGGACCTTCTGGAACTGAAATTCGGCGAGCGCACCGTAAAGGTGGAGGTGCTGGCCGTGGCGGACAGCGTGGGCAAGGCGGACGCCTCCGCCCTGTACCGGGAAGTCCTTTGAGGCGGCCGGGTATGGAGCGCGGAGGGGGAAGAGCCCGGGCCGGATTCCTGGCGGCGGGACTGGCCGCCGCGGTGCTGCTGGGCGGCTGCGCCCAGAGGGCAGAGGAGCCGGCAACGGGCCAGATCTTCGCCATGGACACCATCATGTCCATGGACGTGTATGGAGAGGGCGGGGAGGAGGCCCTGGCCCGGGCGGAGGAGACCATCTACCGCCTGGAGGACCTGTGGGCGGTCACCGACGAGAACAGCGAGATCTGGGCCCTGAACCACGGCGGCGGGGCGTGGGTGGACCTGTCCCAGGAGACGGCTGACCTGCTCGCCCAGGCCCTGGAGCTGTGCGCCCTCACGGACGGGGCCCTGGACCTGACCGCCTACTCGGCGGTGCAGGCCTGGGGGTTCACCACCGGGGAGTACCGGGTGCCCTCCCAGGAGGAGCTGGACGCCCTGGTCCCGCTCATTGACTACACCCGGCTGGAGCTGGACGGGGAGGGCCTGCGGGCCCGCCTGCCTGAAAACATGGAGCTGGACCTGGGGGCGGTGGCCAAGGGGTACACCGGGGCCTGCCTGGCCGAGCAGCTGCGCCAGGCGGGGGTGACCTCCGCCATCCTCCGCCTGGGGGGCAACATCCAGGCGGTGGGGAACCGGCCCGACGGAAACCCCTGGCGGGTGGCCATTCAGGACCCGGACAGCCAGCAGGAGGCAACCCTGGGGGTGGTGGAGGTGTCCGACCAGGCGGTCATCACCTCGGGGGGCTATCAGCGGTACTTTGAGGAGGGCGGAGAGACCTACTGGCACATCATGGACCCGGACACCGCCGCTCCCGCCCGCAGCGGCCTGACCTCGGTGACGGTCATCGGGGCGGACGGCACCGTGTGCGACGCCCTGTCCACCGCCCTGTTTGTCATGGGGCCGGAGGAGGCCGCCGCCTTCTGGCGGGTACACCCGGAGCTGGGGGTGGAGCTGATCCTGGTGCTGGAGGACGGCACGGTCCAGATCACCCAGGGGCTGGAGGAGACCTTCACCCTGTCCCAGGACCGGACGATGGAGGTGATCGCCCCGTGAACCGGAGAACGGCCGTTCTGGCGGGGGGGCTGGCCCTGGTGGTGCTGGCCTGCGCCGGCTTCCTCCTGTGGCAGCGGGCCAGCGCCCAGGCGGGGGTGTCGGTCAGAATCTATCAGTACGGGGAATTGGTGGAGGAGGTCCGCCTGGACCAGGTGACCGAACCCTACACCATCCCCCTCAGCGGCGAGGACGGGGCGGAGAATCTGGTGGAGGTGGCCCCCGGCCGGGTCCGGATGCAGAGCGCCAACTGCCCCGACCAGGTGTGCGTGAATCAGGGGTGGATCTCCGACGCCTCGGTGCCGGTGGTCTGCCTGCCCCACCAGGTCGTCCTTGAGATCACAGGGGGGGAGAGCCATGCGGACGCCGCCGCCGGATAAGGGGGCACGCCGCCTCACCCGGCTGGCCCTGCTCACCGCCATCGCCCTGACCATTTTTATGGTGGAGGCCCAGATCCCCGTGCCCATCCCCATCCCCGGGGTGAAGCTGGGGCTGGCCAACATTGTCACGGTGTACGCCGTCTTTGTGCTGGGGCCCTGGGACGGGGGGCGGTGTTCTCCGGGCAGATGATGACCCTCTTTTACAGCCTGGGGGGAGGGCTGCTGTGCTGGGCGGTGCTGGTCCTCCTGCGCCGGCTGTTCACCAAGAACCAGATCTGGCTGTGCAGCCCGGTGTCCGCCATCTTCCACAACCTGGGGCAGCTGCTGGTGGCCGCCGCCCTCATGGGCACCTGGGTGGTGATGGCCTACCTGCCCTATCTGGTGATCGCCGGGGCGGCCAGCGGTCTGTTCACCGGCCTGTGCGCCCAGTTTCTCATCGGACGGCTGGACAAGATCTCCCCGTCCTGATCATGGAAAAATAAAATCCCACGGCATCTGCCGCGGGATTTTTTTGTATGTATCACTCTAAATTCTCGTCGTCCAGCCGGTGGAAGTCCTTGTTGTGGCCGAACACGTGGGTGAGGGGGTAGACCTTGATGAAGCAGTCGAAGCCCTGGTCCCGCATGAATTCCCGCAGCTGGACGTACTCCCGGGAGTTGCACACGCAGTCCAGCTGGGTCTTGGGCTCCTTGGAGTAGCTGCCGATGACCTGGTCGATGGTGGCGCTCTTGTGGATCTCGTCGATGATAAAGCGCTCGATCTCGGCGGGGTGGTCGCAGATGATCTCCACCTCGTAGAGCTTGGGCCCCAGGTTGAAGACCATGTAGTTCATGCAGTTGATGTAGATGATCTGCCCCACAAAGGCGTAGGCCACCACGTCCAGGCTGAAGGCGGACAGCATGACCACCATGATGGTCCCCTCCAGCGCCAGCATGATGTTCTTCAGCTCCACCGCCCGGAAGACCTTCTTCTTTAAAATCTTGGCCAGGGTGTCCGTCCCCCCGTAGGAGTACCCCAGGCGGTAGGTGATTCCGGCTCCTACCCCGTAGATCACGCCGAAGAGCATGACGGCAATGAGCTTCTCCTGCAGAATGATCTCCACCTGCACGTGGTTGAGCACCCACAGCACCAGGGGGTAGAGCACCGACAGGAAAATGATGTTGGAGACCTCCTTGTACCCCAAGGTCAGGAAGGTGCACAGCAGCATCAGCAGGGTCAGGCCGTAGAAGATCAGGGCGTAGTTGATCCCCACAAAGCTGGCCGCCGTCATGGACAGTCCGGTGAGCCCCGTCACCACGAAGCCGTTGGGCAGGGCCACCCAGTTTACCGCGATACTGCACAATACGCAGCTGAGCACCATATAGAACAGCGTCAAGAAACGATTGCGCTTCTTCATCCGGAATCCTCCTCCGTCGTCCGAGGTTGCGCTGTCAGCCCACATCGGAGAGGATACCTTAATTCGACCCAAAAAGCAAGATGTCCCGAAAAGATTTTACGTTTTGCCTGGTGCCCAACACATTGTCTCACTGGGGCAGGGTCAGGTCCCCCTCCTTGATCCAGCCGATCTTCCGGAAGAACAGCCCAAAAACCCAGGTGAGGACGGCGGGGAGGGCAAAGGAGATGAGGATGAGCCCCGCCCAGTCAAAGGCGGTGGGGGCGATGGCGGCCGCCCCATTGGCCAGGGCGGTCTCGCTGGGATTCACCCAGCCTGTCCAAACCCCCAGCTGGCCGCACAGGCCGCAGGTGCCCATGCCCGAGTTGATGGGGTCCCCGTTCATCTCCAACCGGAATACACAGGTGGCCAGGGGGCCGGTGACAGCGGAGGTGAGGATGGCGGGGAGCCAGATCCGGGGATTTTTCACGATGTTGGGCATCTGGAGCATAGAGGTGCCGATGCCCTGGCTCACCAGGCCGCCCCACCGGTTCTCCCGGAAGGACAGCACCGCGAAGCCCACCATGTTGGCGCAGCACCCGGCCACCGCCGCCCCCCCGGCCAGGCCGGTGAGACCCAGAGCGGCGCAGATGGCCGCCGAGGAGATGGGCAGGGTGAGGGCGATGCCCACCAGGACGGACACCAGCACCCCCATGAAGAAGGGTTGGAGCTCGGTGGTGCGCATGATGAGCTGACCGAAGGCGCTGGCCGCCCCGCCGATGGGGGGCGCGATGATCCAGGAGGCCCCCAGCCCCGCCAGAATGGTGACGATGGGGGTGACCAGAATGTCCACCCGGGTCTCCTTGGACACGGCCTTGCCCACCTCGGCGGCGATGATGGCCACGAACAGCACCGCCAGCGGTCCGCCTGCGCCCCCCAGGGCGTTGCAGGCGTAGCCTACCGTCACCAGGGAGAACAGCACCAGAGGCGGGGCCTGGAGGGCATAGCCGATGGCCACCGCCATGGCCGGGCCGCTCATAAAGGAGGCCAGCCCCCCCGCCGTATACCCCACGCCGTTGATGGTGATGAGCTGGGCGGTGAGAAAGCCGATGCCGAACTGGCTGCCCAGGGTGTTCAAAATCGTCCCGATGAGCAGCGAGCAGAAAAGGCCCTGGGCCATGGCCCCCAGGGCGTCAATGCCGTAGCGCTTGGCGGAGATCACAATGTTCTTCCGCCGCAGAAATCCTTGAACTGTTTCCACATCTACCACCTGATTCAGTGAAAAATAAAATAGTACACAGGTGTCAAGACACCTGTGTACAACATCATACACGGCCCGGCGGGACCTGTCAACCTATTTTTTCAAAATGCGCCCGGTTTATCCCTTCCACAGCAGTCCCGCCTCGTCCAGGGCGGCCCGCACCCGCTGGAAGGCCTCCTCGCTGGGGCAGCGCAGGGTGTGCAGGTGGATGCCGCCGGTGAGGTCGGAGAGGAGGTTGGCCTGATTTTTCGAGACTGAGCGGATAAATTCCTGCACATCATACCGGGAGGAGAGGTGGAGCTGTCCGGCCAGCTGGCCGTAGATGGGGTGCTCCACCACCACGTCCACCACCTGGCAGCCATGGTCCACCATGATCTCCAGCTCCCGGGCCATCCCCTCCCGGTCGTGGACGCAGGCCACGGTGCGCAGCAGGGCGGCGCTGTCCCGGGGAAGCACATAGCCCCGGGGGGTGGCGGCGATGTCCGCCCCGCCCGCCCGCAGCAGGGCCACGTCCCCCACGATGATCTGGCGGCTGACGGCAAACTCCCGGGCCAGGGCGGCGGCGCTGACCGGATGGTCGGTCTGTTCCAGTCTGGATAAAATGGCGGCCCGGCGGGCGGCAGCATCCATGAAAATCCCTCCTTGTCAGGTGTCAAGATAGCGCTATTGTACCACAAAGCCGGGGAGAGGGCAACGCCGTCTCCTCTGGGGGCGTAAAAAACGCCCGCCCCGGGGCGCGGGGCGGGCGGAAATGAGTCAGCGCTGATATTCAAACTCCAGGTCGTACAGGGAGACGGTGTCCCCGTCCTGGATGCCCAGGGCCTCCAGCTTGTCAAAGAGGCCGGAGGCGCGCAGCTGCCGGTCGAACCAGCTGCGGCTCTCGTAGTCGGAGAAGTTCACGTTGGCCATGAGGCGCTGGAGCCAGGGGGCCTCCACCACCCAGGTGTCGTCGAACTGCTCGATGGACACCTCGCCGGAGGTGTCCACTTCCGGGGGACGCTCCACATAGGTGGGCTCGAACACCGCCACGGGGGGCAGGTCCTGGAGCTCCTGGGCGCAGCGCTTCACCAGCTCCCGGGTGCCCTGGTGGGCGGCGGCGGAGATCTCAAAGAACTCCAGCCCCTGGGCCTGGACGTGCTCCCGCAGGCGCTGGAGCAGCTCCGGGTCCTGCATGATGTCCACCTTGTTGGCCGCTACGATCATCTTCCGGGAGGCCAGTTCAGGGGAGTACTGCCGGAGTTCTTCGTTGATGGCCTCAAAATCCTCCACCGGGTCCCGGCCCTCCGAGCCGGACACGTCCACCACGTGGATGAGCAGCCGGCACCGGTCGATGTGCCGCAGGAAGTCGTGGCCCAGGCCGGCCCCCTCCGCCGCCCCCTCGATGATGCCGGGGATGTCGGCCATGACGAAGGAGACCCCCTCCTCCACATAGACCACGCCCAGGTTGGGAAACAGGGTGGTGAAGTGGTAGTTGGCGATTTTGGGCTGGGCCCGGCTCACCACGCTGAGGAGGGTGGACTTGCCCACGTTGGGGAAGCCCACCAGCCCCACGTCGGCCAGCAGCTTCAGCTCCAGAATGACCTCCCGGGTCTCGCCGGGATAGCCCGCCTTGGCGAAGCGGGGCACCTGCCGGGTGGGGGTGGCGAAGTGCTGGTTGCCCCAGCCGCCCCGGCCGCCCTTACAGAGGATGAAGGGCTCGTCCCCGGAGATGTCCTGGATGATCTCCTGGGTCTCCGCGTCCCGGATGACGGTGCCCCGGGGGACCTTCAGGACCAGGTCGGTCCCGTTCTTGCCGGTGCAGCGCTTGCCGGAGCCGTCCATGCCGTTCTCCGCCACATACTTGCGCTTATAGCGGAAGTCCATGAGGGTGGACATGTGGTCGTCGGCCACCACCACCACGTTGCCGCCCCGGCCGCCGTCGCCCCCGTCGGGACCGCCGGCCGCCACGTACTTCTCCCGGTGGAAGGAGACCACCCCGTTGCCCCCGTTGCCGGAGCGCACGGTGATCTTGGCGGTATCTACAAAGGGTGCTGCCATCTTCGGCACCTCCTTTTCACTCAAATAAATGGATCAGATAAATTCAAACAGGTTCAGACCCACGGTATCGCTGAACCTCCGGTCCACGTCCCCGTCCCACACCTGGAGGAACAGCTCCAGGGTGGCGCTGATGACGGCGGAGGTCAGGTGCCCGGCGTGAACCTCGCCGGTGACCGGGTTGCCGATGGTGATGTGCAGATGGAGGTAGGGTTCCCCCTCCTTCCGGGACACATTCCCCACCAGGGCGGAGATCTCATAGTCCCCCTGGTACCGGCGGGAGTGGTACTGCTTCTCCCGGGTATTGAAGATGCCGATGGTCACATCCCCCGCCGCGCCCAGGGCGGACACGCTGCCCAGACGGACGTTCTCCCGCTTCACCAGGGCGGTGAGCTGCTCCACGATCTCCTCCCCCGGGTCCAGGCGCATCACATAGCCCTGGGGGAACTTCCGATATTCCATGACTCAAAACCTCCTTTTGAAACACGCGTTTGCTTTTTGCCGGCGCCCCCCAGCGGGGGCGGGAACACAGAAAAAAGCCGCAAACGGTCCATACGTTTGCGGCTTCCTGTACAGCAAATTACTGGGCGATCTCCACGATAGAGACCTGCTTGCGGTCCTTGCCCAGACGCTCAAACTTCACCTTGCCGGACTTGAGGGCGAACAGGGTGTCGTCGCTGCCCTTGCCCACGTTCACGCCGGGGTGGATATGGGTGCCGCGCTGCCGGACCAGGACGTTGCCGGCCAGAACGAACTGACCGTCGCCCCGCTTCACGCCCAGACGCTTGGACTCGGAGTCGCGGCCGTTGCGGGTGGAGCCAACGCCCTTTTTATGGGCGAAAAACTGCAGACCGATATTCAGCATGTGTTACACCTCCAAAACGGTAATATGATCGGGATATTCCTCCGCCAGCTGGACAAAGTGAACCATGAGGGCGGCCAGAAGGGTCTGGCAGGTGCTCTCGTGGGTCTGCCCCAGATTGGCGGGGAGCTTCAATGTGATGGACGCGTCCTTCTGCCGCACCTTGACGGAGGCCTCCAGCCCCAGCACGTCGTTGACGGCGCACTCCACCAGGCGCACTGCGCTGGTGACGGCGGCACAGACGATGTCCTCCCCCTCCGGGGCGTAGCCGCTGTGCCCCCGGACGGTGAATCCGGTGATGCGGCGGCCCTCGGTGTGGAATTCTGCGGTGGTCATTGGATTAGGCCTTGATGGCGCTGATCTGGACCTTGGTATAGGGCTGGCGGTGGCCCTGACGCTTCCGGTAGCCCTTCTTGGGGGTGTACTTGAAGACGCGCACCTTCTTGCTCTTGCCGTTCTTCACCACAGTGGCGGTCACGGAAGCGCCCTCCACAGCGGGAGCGCCGAAGGTGGCGTTGTCCCCGTCCAGCACAGCCAGAACCTGATCGAACACGATCTCCTGGCCGGCCTCGGCCTCCAGCTTCTCGATGAACAGAGTGTCGCCCTCCGCCACCTTGTACTGCTTGCCGCCGGTAACGATGATTGCCTGCATGTCATTCAACTCCTTTATTACGGGCTCGCTCTTACAGGAGGAGAGAGATCTCACTTTGCAAATTACCCTGCTCAAAGCGGCTCTAAAATTATATCAGTGTCCCCATTTGCTGTCAAGGAAATTTTGAAAAAAATCAGCGGGCGGAGCGGGGCGGATGGAGAATTTTTCTCCCCGTCTTGCTTTTTCGCCATAGACCTTCTATAATACCGACTATACCATGCGGAAGTGCCGCCTGCCGGGGAAAAGCGCCCGGGGGCCGCGCAAGAACGCTCTTTGAAGGAGGTGTCCCGCCATGAAGCGCGCCGCAGTGCCGCTGATCCTGTTTCTCTTCGGTTTTCTGCTGGGCCTGCTGTGCCTGTTTCCCACCGCCAGCCGGCCGCCGGACACCGCTCCGGCTCTCTCCGTTCAGGGGAGCGGGGGGGAGGACGGGGGAGAGGTTCCCGCCTTCACCTCCAAGGACACCGCCGCCCTGCTGCGCTCCGCCGCCGGCGTGGCGAAGGCCCTGAAGTATAAGGACTACGAGGCGCTGGCCGGCTATGTCCATCCGGAGCGGGGGGTCACCTTTACCGCCTACTCCACGGTGAATCTGGAGACCGACCAGAACTTTTCCGCCGACCAGATCCGGGAACTGGCCCAGGACGAGACCCGCTACCTGTGGGGCTATGAGGACGGCCGGGGAGAGCCGATCCAGCGGACCATCGCACAGTTTTTAGAGGAGTTTATCTTCTCCGTGGACTACACCCAGGCCACCTCCGTGGGGGTGGACGAGATCGTCATGAGCGGGAATTCCCTGGAGAATTTAAAGGAGGCCTACCCGGACTGCCGGTTTGTGGACCTGTGCTACCCCAACCTGGACCCGGCTTATGAGGGGCTGGATTGGTGCTCCCTGAAGATCGTGTTCGCGCCCACCCAGTCCGGCTGGTATCTGGTGGGGCTGATCCACAGCCAGTGGACCATCTGAGCGATAGAGGCGGCTCCTCGGGAGGGGGACCGCATTCCGCCAAACCGCATCCGCGGCAAGAATCACATTAACATGCAGAGGGAGGGCCGCCCCTGGAGCGGGCAATGCCATGAAGGAAAAAGAGAAGGAGAAGCAGTCCCTGAAGGTTGTCATCGTGGGCAACGGAAAGGTGGGCTTCTCCCTGGCTGAACAGCTGGTGAAGGAGAAGTACGACGTCACCATCGTGGATATGCGGGAGGACAGCCTGCGCCGGGCTGCGGACGCCCTGGACATTATGAGCATCCGGGGCAACGGCGTGTCCGCCGCCACCCTGGCCGACGCGGGGGCCGCCGAGGCCGACCTGCTGGTGGCCGCCACCAACTCCGACGAGGTAAATATGGTGTGCTGCCTCACCGCCAAGCACATGGGGGCCAAGTTCACCATCGCCCGCATCCGCAACCCGGAGTACAGCATGGGCCTCAACGACCTGAAAAAGGACCTGGGCATCGACATGATCATCAATCCGGAGAACGCCACCGCCATTGAGATCTCCCGGCTGCTCCGGTTCCCCTCCGCCGCCAACATCGAGACCTTCTGCCGGGGGCGGGTGGAGCTCATGGGCTTCCGCATCCAGGAGGGGGATTTTATGGCGGGAAAGCCCCTGTACGACCTGTCCGACCAGGTCAAGCGCCTCTCCCTGCTGTTCTGCGCCGTGGACCGGGAGGGTGAGGTCACCATCCCCAACGGCTCCTTTGTGCCCCAGGTGGGGGATAAGCTCTATCTGGTGGGCCGCCCCGCCAGCCTGGACCAGTTTTTCCGCCTGCTGGGCCGCTACACCCCCAAGGTGAAGGACGTGTTCATCGCCGGCGGGGGCAAGGTGTCCCTCTATCTGGCCGCCATTCTGGAGAAGATGCGCATGCGGGTGAAGATCGTGGAGATCAGCGAGGAGCGCTGCCGCCACATCAGCGAGACCTTCCCCCACACCACCGTCATCTGCGGCGACGGCACCGACCAGGAGCTGCTGGAGTCGGAGCGGATGTCCGCCGCCGACGCCTTTGTGGCCCTCACCGACCGGGATGAGGACAACCTGATCATCTCCCTGTACGCCATGCAGCAGGGGGTGCAGAAGGTGGTGGCCAAGTCCAACCGCCAGAACTACGCCGGCATCGCCCGGGCGGTGGGGCTGGACAGCGTCATCTCCCCCAAGCTGATCACCGCCGCCCAGATCCTCCAGGTGGTCCGGGGGATGCAGAACTCCCAGGGCAGCGTGATGAACACCTTCTACCGCATTGCCGACGGCTCCGCCGAGGCCATGGAGTTCACCGTCCGGGACACCACCCGCCACCTGAAGACCCCCCTGAAGGATCTCCACCTGAAAAACGGAATCCTGCTGGCGGTCATCATGCGCGGCCGGGAGATCATCATTCCCGAGGGCTCCTCCTACATCCAGGAGGGGGATTCGGTGATCCTCATCTCCCGGGGCTGGCGCATTCTGGATCTGAACGATATTTATGAGGAGGAGATCCCCATGCCCTCTGCGGCCTCCTTCAACGGACGGGGATGAACCTGCGTTTTGTCTTCAAGCTGGTGGGGCGCGTGGAGCTGATGGTCGCCGCCTCGCTCCTCCTCCCGCTGGCGGTGGCCCTGTTTTATGGCGAGAGCCCCTGGCCCTTTGTTCTCACCATGGGGCTGATCCTGTGCGTCTGCGCCCCCCTGGCCCGGATGCCTGCCCAGCCGGTGTTTTTCCAGAGAGAGGGCTTTGTGATCGTGGGCCTTATCTGGGTGGTCACCTGCCTGTTCGGCAGCCTGCCCTTCTGGTTCTCCAGGTGCTTTGCCTCCTTTGTGGACTGTCTCTTTGAGGCCAGCTCCGGCTTTACCACCACCGGGGCCACCATTCTGCCTGATATTGAGGCCCTGCCCCAGGGCATTCAGTTCTGGCGGTGCTTCACCCACTGGCTGGGGGGCATGGGAGTGCTGGTGCTGGCCACGGCGGTGTTCCCCTCCCTGGGAGCCCGCTCCCAGTACCTGACCCGGGCGGAGACGCCGGGGCCCATGGTGGTCAAGCTGGTGCCCAAGCAGGCCAAGACCTCCAAGATCCTCTACGGCATCTACTGCGCGATGACCCTGGTGGTCATCGCCCTGCTGTGGGGGGCGGGCATGCCCCTGTACGACGCGGCGGTCCACGCCTTCTCCATCGCCGGCACCGGCGGCTTCTCCAGCAGGAACGCCAGCTTTGCCGCCTACCCCCTGCCGGGGGTGGACCTGATCGTGGCCACGGCCACCCTGCTGTTTTCCCTGAACTTCGGGCTGTTTTTCCTGGCCCTGCGCCGCCGGTTCCGGGAGATCTGGAGGAGCGAGGAGCTGCGCTTCTTTCTGGCGGTGGTGGCACTGGCCACCGTGCTCATCGCCTGGGATCTGGACCCGGTCTACCACCAGGGGGCGCTGGAGGCTCTGCGGTACGCCTTCTTCCACGTGACCTCCGTCATCTCCACCAGCGGCTTTTTCACCGAGGACTACGCCCTGTGGCCCCACTTCTCCCAGATGGTGCTGGTGCTGCTCATGTTCTGCGGCTCCTGCTCCAGCTCCACCGGCGGCGGCATCAAGTGCGCCCGGGTGCTCATTCTTCTGCGGATTCTCCGCCGGGAGGTGCGGCGCATCGCCCATCCCCGGTGCGTGGAGGTCATCAAAATGGACGGAAGGGTGGTGGAGAGAGCCACCATCCGGGGGACGCTGGTCTTCCTGGGGTGCTATATGCTGATCCTGCTGGCCGCCGGGCTGATCATCTCTCTGGACGGGTACTCCTTTTCCATCTCCTTCTCCTCCGCCCTGGCCAGCCTGAGCAATGTGGGGCCGGGACTGGAGCTGGTGGGGCCCACCGGAAACTTTTCCCTCCTCTCGCCCCTGTCCAAAGTCACCATGTCCCTGTGCATGGTGACCGGGCGTCTGGAGATTTTCCCCATTCTGGTCCTGTTCAGCCGCGCCGTGTGGCGGCATACTTAAAGCATATCGTGGTGTTTTTGCTATGAATATCAAGCTGGTTCTGAAGGTTTTGGGGCGGGTGGAGCTGGTGGTGGCCGCCGCTATGGCGCTGCCGCTGGCCTGCGCGCTGCTCTACGGAGAGGACATCGCCCCATTCCTCTGGAGTATTGCAATCATTCTGTGCGTCAGCCTGCCCCTGTCCTTCCTGCACACAAACAGCTCCTTCTTCCTGCGGGAGGGCTTTGCCACTGTGGGCCTGATCTGGCTGTTTACCGGCGTGGCCGGAGGGCTCCCCTTCTTCTTTAACGGGGGCGGGGGCTTCAACACCATCTGGGACTGTATTTTTGAGGCCAGCTCCGGCTTCACCACCACCGGGGCCACCATCCTCACCGACATCGAATCCCTGCCCAAGGGCATCCTCCTGTGGCGGGCCTTCACCCACTGGCTGGGGGGTATGGGCATTCTGGTGCTGGCCACGGCGCTGCTCCCCTCCATGGGGGTGCGCTCCCACTACCTGGCCCAGGCGGAGAGCCCGGGGCCGGTGTTCTCCAAGCTGGTGCCCAAGCAGTCCCAGACCTCCAAGATCCTGTACAGCATCTACTG